>NZ_RZOL01000130.1:0-15021 GCF_004022985.1 Mesorhizobium sp. M7A.F.Ca.ET.027.02.1.1
GTGTTCGGCCAGCGCGTCCTTGGTGACGGCGGTGCCGTTCATGCCGAGTTCGAGCACGCGATCGGCCATGCGCTCGACGATGCTTTGGGTGATGACGGGGGAATTAGACAGCGCGCCGATGGGCGGTTGCTGGAAGGTGATCATGGGACTATCCTTTCGCGTTGGGGAAAGATGCTGGGGGAAACTATGGAGGGCGACACCAAGACTTGCCCGGACTGCGCGGAAACCGTTCAGCGCGAGGCGCGCATCTGCCGGTTCTGCCGGCACGACTTCGGCAGCGCCGCGGCAGCGCCTCCGGCAAAGGAAAAGCGACCGCTTTCGAAGTGGTTTATTCTCCCTGCCCTCGCGGTGTTGGTGTGGGTCGGCTTGCACAAGGGTGAAAAACTGGCCGCGCCGGCCCAGGTCGTGAGCACTGGCATCTGCGACAGTTTCAACGCTCAAGGCGCTATAGACGCGGCCGTGGATATTGGGATCGTCAGGGGCACCAGGCGCGATGGCACGGCCGTGCATATCGAGGTGAACACCGCAAGATGGGTGCATGCCGAAAGAAAGTTTCAGGTCAGCATAGCGATGGCCGCCTATTGTCAGGTCGCGGCGCAAGACGGCACCGGCGTTGCAATCGTCAAGGGCAGCCTCGACGAAGACCTCGGCTCTGTCGTGAACGGCAACTGGATGAGATAGCGACACGCCACGCCTCCATCGCGATATTGCGAATGGCAGCTGTCGTACTAAATGTACGATCGATAATCAAGTACGATTTGTACGATTGCGAGACCGTGCGTCAGTTTTGTACGAAATCGGACAAACGGCAGTGCAGCCAACTGGCGCGCCGTTCCGTTTCGAGCTTTGCGAAGGGCGAAGGTTCTAGGGCCGGGTTTTCGCCATTGCCGCGACTAGAGACGCGAACTTCTCCCTGTCGGCCTGATCGAGTTTCTGCATGAGAGGCCAGAGCACGGCGGCGATCCGTTGTACCGAGTCGTCGTAACTCGCATCGAGCCTGGCGTGTATTTCGCCGTTCATCGTGTTGCCGCTCTTTTTGCGCGACTCAGCCAAGCGATCTTTCAACTCCGGCGTCATGTTGAAATTGTGCCGGAGACGCTTCGGCTGCGATGGATGTGTGTTTTGCTTGGGCGCCATGGCCGATTTATGGAGGAAAGGCACCTCACCCGAAATGGGGCAAAATTCTTCAAAAAGTGTGCATCTTATCCCCGCTATCAACAGGCGAATATTACAGAATGAAATATTCTGTTAATCAAACACTAGGGGTTGTATTCGTATCGAAATGGGACACCGGAAAAACCCGCAGCGGTGTTGACAAGCTGGAAGGAAATTGTTCCTATTCTGGGATGCCGTACGGGTTTGGAGGCGGAATTGATCCAATATGGGCCGGGAGAAAGAACGCGAAGCGACGTGATGGCAAGGTTGCGCGCAGTCGCGAACTCTCCACAATCGCGCGCGGCTGCAATCACCAAGCGCATCCATCGCGATACGCGCTCAATCGCCGATATCATGACAGAGATGCATGGCGGCGCCTGGAGCGTCGAAATCGATCACGACGACTGCTTTGTGCTCATTTCGCGTGATTTGCCCGCCTGACCGTAGACAGTCTTGCGAAGCAATTTGAGGGCGCGGCTTTGTGTTTCAGGCTGCGCCCTCACCAGATCGGCAAAGACCTCTGCAAGTTGAGAGACCATATCAGTTGCAGCCGATGCCGGAGCTGCGCTTGGCGCCCCGGTCGCGCTTTCTAGATCCCCGTACAGATACCATCCTGCGGTGTGTCCGAACACCCGAGCGTATTTCTCCGCGGTCTTGCGGGAGATCGCCCGGTTCCCGTTCGTGTTGCTGATCAAAAGATCATGGCTGATGTCGAGCGCGCGCTTGTTGGCGCGCCAGGCGTCCGTGGGTTTTTCAAAGCCCGCTTCCTTGATCGCCCGCGTCAATCGGTGTTTCGGTTCCGTCATTCGTACAGAATGGCCGATCTTCATCGTCCAAGGTGTACGATTTTCGTTTGACGTCTTGTCGTACGTAATGTACGAAGTTCGACTCATGAGCGAACCGTCTTCCATTTCCGACCTCATTTCCAATTGGCGCACCATTGCCGAGTTCGCTTCCGATGTCGGCTGTGGCTATGAGGCCGCGCGCAAGATGCGCGACCGCGAGAGCATCGCGCCGGAACATTGGGCCAAGGTGATCAGCGCCAGCGAGACCAAAGGCATCGCCGGCGTGACATATGAATGGCTCGCCCGCCGCCGCGTTCCACCGGCAACCGGTGAAGCCGCATGAAGCCGCGCCTCGCCAATCCCGTCATCGCCGACCGTGGCGCCCGCCTTGCCGGCATCGGCATCCCACGGCGCGAGTTGCGGCCCGACATTTTCGGGGTTGCCGCATGAAACAGCGCCTCTCCTACAACCCTTATGGAGGATTTGATGTCCAACAAGCAGGCAACCGGACTGTATGGAAAGCTGTGGCTGGCCGCCCTAACTGCGATGCTGATCAAGAAGAAGTAGGTGTCATTGGTCGCACCATGTCGGCAAGCGCCAAGATGCGTTCCGCCGCCGCCTTCGCACCGGTATGTATTTGGGGCGGAGCCCAAGCCAAGGATGGATGGTCCGGCTTTGCCGCCTTCAATTCCTCTAGCCGGATGGCAATAGCCGACCGAATGAGATCGGGGTGCGGCACTTGGGTGATTAGAGCGGCGATCGCAATCTCCACGATACTCAGCCGGCCAATTTCCAAGGCCTCCGCTCTGGCACGCATCTCCTCTTCGCTCATTGAGCCGGCAAAACGCTCGAGCTCTTCCTTGTTCATGGCAGTTCCTTCCTTGGGGTTTGGTGATTCCACGGAAGGTAGCCCGTTCCGTCTCCGGGCGGAACGGGCGCGTCATGACCGCACCATCGGGGTGGCCGCATGAAGCCGCGCCTCTCCAATCCCGTGATCGCCGACCGTAGCGCCCGCCTTGCCGGCATCGGCTTCACCGACCGCCTGGTGCCGCGCCGTGTCGGCGCTCTCCCCACTGCGCAAGACGACTCCCAAGCCTGCGCAGAGCCTGCCGCGCCGTCCGACTCCTCCCCGGACGGCGCGGTCTTTTGTCATTTCACCGAATCCTTGTCCGTGGGGGCACGCGAAGAGGATGACATGGTGCGGCTGGCTCCCGGCCGCACCATCGCCCTTTGCGACCATTCGATGATCCTGCTGCGCGCGGTGGCCAATTACGAGCGGTGCTCCAACGAGCATGCCGTGGCCATGGCGCTCGCCGCCTATGCCACCACGATCGGCGCCGGGCCGCTCGCCCGCGCCGTCCTCGACGAGCGGGAGCGGCTTGAAGCGAGCGGTCGCCCCGCCGATGAGAACATTCCGGACGATCTCGGCGACCTGCCGGAGTTCGTCCGGCGTGACGAGACGAGATTCAGCCGGGCGCGGGAAGCGCTCGGGAATTCTTCCGGGAGAATGCGGCGATGAGTTTTTGCCACCAGGCATGCGGACCTCCGTAGGGTTTTCAGACCCGCACACTGAATCCAATCGTCTTGCCGATCACGGAATTCTTTTCGTCAAAAGATTCCTTGACCGGCCTCTGCATGCCTTGGGGCCAAAAATGTCCAACAATGATGAAATCCGCACCGTGCCTCGACTGATTACCGACGAGGAGCTGCGCCGGATCAAGACGCTGACATCGCAGGCCATCAAGGCGGTCGGCGGCGGCGATGCGTTCGAGCCGTCGACGCGGGTCAAGCAGGCGGCGCTATCCAACTATGGCAACAATGCGGTGCCGGACAAATTCATTCCGCTCGACGTGGCAATCGAGCTGGACCGTGCTGCTCAAGCGCCGCTGTTGCTCGGCGGTGCCGCCCGCATGCTCGGCTACCGGCTTGAACCGATCGACGCGCCGCCGGCAACACGGGTGACGATGGGCGACGCTCAGTCGGTTGCCAAGGAATCCAGCGATGTCGTCAACATGCTGCTGGCGCTGCTGGCCAGCGACAAGCCGCTCGACGCTGCCGACCGCCAGGCGCTGATGAAGGAAATCACCGAAGCCATGGGGCCGCTCTACAAGCTGGTCACCAAGCTTGGTGCGGCATGATGCGCCAGCCCATCCACTCCCTGTCCGCCTCTTGCGCCGTCGGCTTCGCCATTGGCGGCATGGCGCTTGGCGTTGTCGCGATCAGCGCCGGGGAAAGCTGGCCGCATGATGCGCTGCCCACTGCCGCCGCACCGCAAGGCTGGTCCTATCCCTTCGCCTGCTGCGCCAACTATGACTGCCGTACCGTTCGCGATGCCGACGTCGTCGAAGGCGCGCGCGGCTACGAGATACGCGCCACCGGCGAACTGATCCCGATGAGGGACAAGCGCGTCAAGGACAGCCCGGACGGGCAGTTTCACTGGTGCGCGCACCAGGCCGGGATCGATGCCGGCAAGACCATCTGCCTGTTCGTGCCGTCGCGGGGGTCATGATGACAGCGCAGCTTTCCCGACGCGACATCATCCGGCAGCGGCTTCTCGCCTGCGTCGAGGTCATAGACCTCGGCCACGAGACGCCGTGCCATATCTGGACCGGTCCCGATTCCGGCGTTGGGCGCGGCGGCGGCTATCCGCGCATGAAGCTGAATGACCGCACCTGCGCGGCGCATATCGTGTCGTTCACCAATGAATTCGGCTACGTGCCGCGCAACAAACAGATCGACCACCAGTGCCGCCAACGGCTGTGCGTCAATCCCGCCCATCTCGAAATGGTCAGCCACATCGAAAACCAGAAGCGGCGCGACATCGCCAACGGTGTCGTGCGCCGCAAGCGTCGGCGCAAGGCGGTGGCGAAATGAGCGACGAATACGATCCGTACAGCCCGCGCGGTCCGGCACGCGAGCGACCCGGGGCAAAGATGGCCGCAGATGCCGACGAGGCGAGCGGCCCGCAGACGGTCGCTGCCGGCCAGTTGCGCGCCTTCATAGAGCGCATCGACCTCTACAAGGCCGCGCTGGGGATGGTTTGATGAAATACCAGCTCCTGCCGCGTCTTTCCGCCGAAGAGTTCGCATCGCTTGAGCGGTCGATCATCGCGCATGGCGTGCTGGTGCCGGTGGAATATGACGAGGCCGGCGAGATCATCGACGGGCATCATCGTGTCGAAATTTGTGAAAGTCTCGGCTTGGTCGACTGGCCGCGTTTCGTGCGCAAGGGACTGTCTGAGGTCGATAAGCGCACGCTGTCGCGCGAGCTGAACTTCGCCCGCAGGCATCTGACGACGGCACAGAAACAGGCCGTCATCGCCGACCAGCTGCGCGACACGCCGTCGATCTCCTCGCGGGCGATCGCGGCCATGCTCGGGGTCGACCACAAGACGGTTTCAGCGGTGCGCGGCAAGCTGGTCGGAACTGGGGAAATTCCCCAGTTCGACGAGACGACGGGCAGAGATGGAAGAGATCGGCCGGCCAGCAAGACGATCAAGACCGCCTTCGTCCCCGACCAGCCGAACGTCGGCGAATACATGAAGGGCGCGAAGATGATCCGCGCCGAAAAGCAGAAGATGGCGCACACCGTGCGCTTGGCGCACATGGACATGGTTGCCGAGAGCGGACGTGCCACGGCGCCCGGAAAGCTCTCGCGGACCTATCCGGTCTACTACGCCGATCCTCCCTGGAAGTTCGGCGTTCGCTCGGAAGTGACGGGGCGCGAGAAGAGCGCCGAGAACCACTATCCGACCATGACGACCGACGAGATCTGCGCGCTCATGGCGGGGCTGATTGGCGATGACCGCAACCCGGCCGTGCTGTTCCTGTGGGCAACCAATCCGATGCTGCGCGACGGCCTGCGGGTGCTGGCCGAATGCGGCTTTGCCTATGTGCATCACTGGATCTGGGACAAGGAAGTCGCCGGCACCGGCTATTGGGGACGCGATCGCCACGAGCTGCTGCTGATCGGCCGCCGCGGCGACGTCGCCGCACCTTTGCCTGGCTCGCAGCCGGAGACGGTGCACCGCGAGCGCAAGAGCAAGCACTCGGCCAAGCCGGATTTCTACGCCGAGACGATCGAGCGGCTGTTTCCCGGCGTGGCCCGGCTGGAGCTGTTCGCGCGGGCCGCACGGCCGGGCTGGGATGCTTGGGGGTATGAGGCGGAGACGGCGCAACAGCCAATCTCCCCACCCGTGGGGGAGATGGCCGGCAGGCCAGAGGGGGGCGCTGTCCCGCCTGCTTTCGATGTCGACCCGAAGCTGATCGAAACCGTCGCCAAAGGCATGCAGACCGAGACCGGCCGCAAGGCGCTGGTCAAGGCGCTCGACGTGATGATCGCCGCCGAGGAAACGCCGAAGCCGAAGCGCGGCCGTCCGCGCAAGGCGGTGCCGGCATGAGCGAATTCGCAAGACATCTAGCCTTCGCGCGCGCCGATGCGCTTGAGCTGCGGAGCTTGCTGAAGCGGACTGAGGAGATAGCGCCGGACCAGATAGCTTCGCACCTGGCCGCTCTGCGCGTTCAGCACGCGATGATTGGCCGTGACCTGGACAGGCTCCAGAAGGCGGTGCCGGCATGAACGCGCCCGTCGACGATCCCTACCTCACCTTCCTGCGCGGCAAGATGCAGTTGGCGAAAGCCGACGGCTTCGACGTTGCGCTGGACGATATCAACCCGGCCGGCGCGCCCCATTGCCGGGCGATCGTGCGATGGGCGCTGAAGGGCGGCAGCCGCGGCATCTTCGCGTCATTCGGCCTGCACAAGACCTTCATGCAGATCGAGCTGCTGCGGCTGATCGGCAAGTTTGCGCCTGGCCTGCGGCTGATCGTCATTCCGTTGGGGGTGCGGCATGAATTCTTCGCCGAGGCGGCGGAGCGGTTCACCGGTGACTGTGCGATCAAGCTGAAGTTCATCCGCTCGGATGCCGAGGTCGACGGCGACGACACGATCTACCTGACCAATTACGAAAGCGTTCTGGCCGGCAAGATCGATGCTTCGCGCTACGTTGCCGCCAGCCTCGACGAGGCGGCGGTGCTGCGCGGCTATGGCACCAAGACGTTCCAGACCTTCCTGCCGCTGTTCAAGGCGGTGCGCTTCAAGTTCGTCGCCACCGCGACGCCTTCGCCGAACCGCACCAAGGAACTCATCCACTATGCCGGCTTCCTCGGCATCATGGATACCGGCCAGGCGCTGACGCGGTTCTTCCAGCGCAATTCCGAGACGGCCGGTGACCTGACGCTGTTCCCGCACAAGGAAGACGAATTCTGGCTGTGGGTGCACAGCTGGGCGGTGTTCCTGCAATCGCCTGGCGATCTCGGCTTTTCCGACGAAGGCTATGTGCTGCCGGCGGTGACGGTGAACTGGCACGAGGTGCCGATCGATCATGGTACGGCCGGCTACGACCGCGATGGGCAAGGCCTGCTGATCCGCAACACGGCGCTCGGCGTGGTGCAGGCGAGTGCCGCCAAGCGCGACAGCCTGGCCGCCCGCATCGACAAGATGAGCGCGTTGCTTGCCGAGGATCCTGCGGCGCACGCCCTGCTCTGGCACGACCTCGAGGATGAACGGCGGGCGATCGAGGCGGCGGTGCCGGGCGTGCGCTCGATCTATGGCACGCAGGGGCTCGACCAGAACGAAACGAACGCCATCGGCTTCAAGGACGGCAAGTTCAAATACCTCGCCACCAAGCCGGAAATGAGCGGTGCCGGGAACAATTTCCAAAAACATTGCCATTGGGCGATCTTCGTCGGCGTCGGCTTCAAGTTCCATGACTTCATCCAGGCGGTGCACCGCATCGTGCGGTTCGGCCAGATGCATGAATGCCGCATCGACATCATCTTTTCCGAAGCCGAGCGCGAGGTGCGCCGCAACCTGGAAGGAAAATGGGCCGAACATGAAAGGCTGATGGCGCGCATGGCGGAGATCATCCGCCGCTATGGCCTCGACGGCCTGCCTCTCGACGACGTGCTGTCACGCTCGATCGGCGTGCGCCGGCGTGAAGAGCGCGGCGACGGCTTCGTGATTTCCCACAATGACGCGGTGCTGGAGGCGCGGCAGACGGAAAGCGCCAGCGTCGGCGAGATCGTCACCTCGATCCCGTTCGCCAACCACTACGAATACACGGCGAGCTACAACGATTTCGGCCACACCGACGACAATGGACACTTCTGGGCGCAGATGGATTTCCTGACGCCGGAGCTGCTGCGCATCCTGCAGCCCGGCCGGCTGGCCTGCATCCATGTCAAGGACCGGGTGCTGTTCGGATCGGTGACCGGCGAAGGCGTGCCGACCGTGTCGCCGTTCCATGCCGAGGCGATCTTCCACTATTTGAAGCACGGCTTTCAGTACATCGGCATGATCACCATCGCCACCGACGTGGTGAAGGAGAACAACCAGACCTACCGGCTGACCTATTCCGAGATGATGAAAGACGCCACCAAGATGGGCGTCGGCTGTCCGGAATATGTGCTGCTGTTCCGCCGGCCGCAGAGCGACCTCTCGCGCGGCTATGCCGATGAGCCGGTGGCGCATGCCAAGCCGCTGGTGATTGCCGCCGACGGCTCGCATCAACGCTGGACTGATGGCGACAGGCGGCCACAGGTGCCCGACAGCGGCTACACGCTGGCGCGCTGGCAGCTCGACGCACATGCCTTCTGGCCATCCTCCGGCGACCGGCTGCTGACCACCGATGAGCTTGTACGGCTCGGGCCGAAGCCGTTGCGGTCGCTGTTCCAGAAAGTCTCGGAAGAGGCGATCTACGATTTTGAGATGCATGTGAAATTAGGGGAAGAGCTGGCCGCACGCGACAGTCTTTCGAAAACGTACATGACGCTCGACCCGCCGTCGAAACATCCGGCGATCTGGACCGACGTCGTGCGCATGCTGACGCTGAACGGCCAGCAGGCGTTCCGCAATCTGGAAAAGCATGTCTGCCCGCTGCAGTTCGACATCGTCGACCGGCTGATCGACCGCTACTCGAATCCCGGCGACATCGTCTATGACCCGTTCGGCGGGCTGATGACCGTGCCCTATCGCGCCATCTTGAAGGGCCGGCGCGGGCAGGCCTCCGAACTCTCCGACACCTATTTTCGCGACGGCCTGCGCTACTGCCGCGAGGCGGAAGCCAAGCGCGCCGTGCCGACCATGTTCGACATGCTGGGCATCGGCGAAAGCGATGACGTGGTGGAGGCGGCGGAGTGACGAAGCGCGCCAAATATGACCCCGACAAGAATTCAGCGGGCTGCTACGCCGCCGCGATTGAGGCGAAGCGGCTGCGCGGCGATACGCACTATCCCGAGCCGAAGGAACGCGCGCCGGATCCTGAAACTGAACGCCAGTTGAAGCGGCTGAAGCGTGCGCTCGACCGCAAGCTGCGGGAGGCCTGATATGGCTGACATCGCCTTCCTGCGTTTCGCCAACGCCTTTCATGACCGGCTCAAGGACATCGGCTATTCGCTGCGCCGGGCCGAACATCAATGGCCGGACACCGACCGCGCCATGCTGTCACGCGCCATCAACGCCAAGACGCTGTCGGCCGGAAATTACCTGCTGCTTTGCGAGATGGCCGGGCTTGATCCTTATGCCTATCTGGAGCGTCCGCCGCATCGGCGTGTGACGCTTAAAAGCATCGCAGAACAAATGGTTACACCATCCGCCACACGTGAAACAGAGGGTGCGCGATGAGCGATTCCATGCTGCCTATCCTGCGACAATTGCCCGATGGCGATCGCGTACGCGCCGGCGTGCTGCTGCGCATGCCTGATTCCGTCATGCTGAAGTATCACGACGTCATCGACGCCGCCTGCCGCAGGGCGGGATTCGAGCCCGGCTCGAAGTTCCTGGCGGTGCGGGTGTCGCTGTCGCTGGCGGTGCGCTCCGACGCCGGCTTGCCGCCAGCCGAACTGGCGATCATGGCGGAAGAGTTCCGCCTCGGCATGGCCGAATTCGCGGCGGGGGCGTCCCATGGCTGAAGCCGCGCTGCGCAAACTGGACCGGGACCTGCCACGCATCGACATGTATGCGCCGGAACTCCGCGCCCGCCTGCTGGCGCAGCGTGCCGGGATGCCTGCACCGCGTGCCAAGGCAAAACCAGCGAAGACGGAACCGGCCGACGACACCTTGGCGCTGCTGAAGGCGGCGCGGATGATGCTGGCGGCGGCGACGGCCGACCGTGAACTGGCGGCGCGGACGCTGGCCGACGCAAGGGCGCGCGCTGACAGCATCGTCGCCGAAGCGGAGCTTTCGGCGGACATCGTCTCGAAGGTCGGCCCGGCGCTGCCCAGCATCGCCCGCATTCAGAACACCGTGGCGGAGCGTTATGGCATCAGCCTTGCCGCAATGCTCGGTCCCGGCATGTCCGTCGATCTCGTCACGGCGCGCTATGAGGCGATCCGCCGGGCGCACGCCGCGCGGCCCGACCTGTCTCCAGGCAAGCTTGCGAAGCTGTTCCGTCGCGACCGCACCGTGATCCTGCGCGCCATAGCCGGCAAAGGGCCGAAGCCATGAACGCGCCGATGTCGCACCAAGGCCTCTCTCCCAATGCGACAAAACTGCTCGCCATCCGCGAGGCCCTTACGGCCATTGCGCCGGCCGACTGGACGCGCGTGCATGGCGACGCCGGGGCCTTCGTCGAGGCGCGCGGCGAGATGGGCGAGCGTATGGTGCTGCTGCGCTTCGATGCGGCGACGGTCGACGAGATCGACTTCGTCTGCAGCGCGCCCGACACCGTGGCCTTCCTGCTGCGGCTGCTCGACGATTCCTTCCGCGAGATCCGCAGGCTTGCCGGCAAGCCGCCGCACCGCAACCAGGCTGCCGGCGAAGCGGCGGCGAGCGATGAGAAAAACTTCGCCGCCGAGTGCGGCATGAAATGTCAGGAGCCGGCGTTCATGGTGTTCCTGCATGAGCGGCACGGGCTCGAAAAGCCTCTGACCGATGATCGCGTGGCGCAAAAAGTGCGCTCTCTGCTGGGCGTCACCTCACGAAAACAACTCAACGATGGCGGCAAGGCCGGCGACGCGTGGAAAGCGCTGCGCGGAAGCTTTGCCGATTGGAAGAAGGCGGGACGCTGATGACACTATTGAACTTCGAAGCGCCGTTCTCGTCGCGGGCCGATTATCCGCCGCTGATCATGGACAGCTTTGCCGGCGGCGGTGGCGCCTCGACCGGGATCGAGATGGCGCTTGGCCGCTCGCCCGACATCGCCATCAACCACAACCCCGCGGCGCTGGCGCTGCATGCGGCCAACCATGCGCAGACGCTGCATCTGTCGGAAAACGTCTACAAGGTCGACCCGCTCGACCATGTTTCCGGCAGGCATATCGGCCTCGCCTGGTTCTCGCCTGACTGCAAGCATTTTTCCAAGGCGAAGGGCGGCAAGCCGGTCGAGCGCAACATTCGCGACCTGGCATGGATCATTCCGGGCTGGGTCGAGCGCATCCAGACCAGCGGCGGCGGCATCGATGTCGTCATCCTTGAGAACGTCGAAGAGTTTCAGACCTGGGGGCCGCTGCTCGACACCGAACGCGGGCTGATGCCGGATCCTGACGCGCGCGGCGAGACTTTCCAGAAATGGTGCAAGGCGCTGCGCCGTCTCGGCGGCAAGATCGAGCATCGCGAGTTGCGTGCCTGCGACTATGGCGCGCCCACGATCCGCAAGCGGCTGTTCGTCATCGTGCGCTTCGACAGGGAGAAGATAATCTGGCCGAAGCCGACGCACGGCAAGCCAGACGATCCCGACGTCATCGCTGGGCGCAAGCTGCCTTGGCGCACCGCGGCGGAGATCATCGACTGGTCGCTGCCCTGTCCTTCGATCTTCGACACCGGTGCCGAGATCATGGAAAAGCTCGGCCTGCGCGCCGTGCGTCCGCTCGCCGATGCCACCATGTCGAGAGTGGCGCGTGGCGTCGATCGCTACGTGCTGAAGGCGAAACGGCCGTTTCTCGTCGATGTAGCGAATGGCGAGGTTTCGCCGTCGGGCGTCAAGCGGTGGGGCAACGGCTTCCGCTCGATCGACGATCCGCTGTCGGTGGTCACCGCCGGCGGCATCAATCACGCCGTCGTCGCGCCGTCAATTATCCGAACCGACATGCACAGGGCTGCAGCGCGCAATGGCATTCATGGTCTCAATGAGCCGTTGCGGACTGTGACCAGCGCCGGCGGCTTCGGCGTCATCGCGCCGGTGCTGTCCTATGCGCAGCAGGGGGGCGCGAACCGCAGTGTCGAGGATCCGGCGCATACGATCACGACCAGCACGAAGGACCAGAACACTCTGATCGCGCCTACGCTGATCCAGACCGGCTATGGCGAGCGCGAAGGACAAGCACCGCGCGCGCTCGATATCGGCGCGCCTATCGGTACCGTCGTCGCCGGCGGCGTGAAACATGCGCTGGCGGTGCCGACATTGGTCGGATGCGGCGGCAGGGCCGGCCAGAGCCGCGCGCGGGGCGGGGACGAGCCGATGGCGACACAGACCGCCAAGGCCGACGTCTGCGTGGCGGCGGCCTTCCTCGCCCAGCACAACAACGATGGGCGCCGTGAAGGTGGCGTCAATCCCGGCCGGTCGGCTGAAGAGCCGGTTTCGACCATCACTTCCAATCCGCAGCAGGGCGTGATTGCCGCCTTCGTGTCGCGACAGTTCGGCACGTCTGTCGGGCACGACATGGAAGAGCCGACGCATACGGCGACCGCCAAGGTCAACAAGTCCATGCTGGTCGCGCCGCACCTGATGACGATGCGCAACGCTGGCAAGCCGTTCAACGGTGCTGACGAGCCGACGCATACGATCACAGCAGGTGGCGCCGGTATCAGCGTCGTCGCGCCGTTCATGCAGAAATACTACGGCACTGGTGACGGGTCCCGTGTCGACGAGCCGTGCCATTCGGTGACGACGAAAGACCGCTTCGGCTTTGTCGAGGGCGAAATCGGCTGGCCGCCCTTCACCGACGAGCAGGCCGACCGGGCGCGGCAGGTTGCCGCCTTCATGCGCGCGCATGGCTTCTGGGACGATCGCGAGTTCGTCACGGTCGAAATCTCGGGCGATCTCTTCACCGTCATCGACATCGGCATGCGCATGCTGACGCCGCGAGAGCTGTTCTCGGCGCAGGGCTTCCCGTCCGACTACATCATCGACCTTGAGTACAACGGCAAGCCACTGCCCAAGAGCGACCAGATCGCCTGTTGCGGCAACAGCGTCTCGCCGCCGATGGCGGCGGCGCTGGTGGCGGCCAATTGCGGGCATTTGGTGCAGTTCCGGGAGGCGGCGGAGTGAGCCACCGGCAGAATTTGCCGGTGGGGCCGGCTCCAACATTCATTGTTTGCAACAATCTGAGCGGAACCCTACCGGCAGAATTTGCCGGTTGGCCGATGGTGGCGGCATGAGCCACGACGCGACCGGTTGGGCGATCAAACAGCGCGGGCTGAAGCCGGCTACGAAGATAGTGCTCTGGCAGCTCTGCGACCGCTTCCATCCCGACAATGGCTGTTTCCCCTCGCAGGAGACATTGTCGAGTGATTGCGAGATGTCGCGATCCTCGCTCAATGAGCATCTTGATGCGCTGGAATCAGCCGGCCTGATCCGCAGGGAGCAGCGCCGCGACGGGCCGACGCACCGGCAGAAATCGACGCTCTACCGCTTCGCCTTCGAAGACGGGTTCGAGGCGACAAAACCCGCAGAAAACAAGGAAAGCCCGTGTCCGGAATCTGGACACGGAGCCGTGTCCGGAAAAGCGTCGGAGCCGTGTCCGGAAAATGACGAAAGCCGTGTCCGGAATCTGGACACTAACCTTGTAAGGGAACCAGTAAAGGAACCTGAGAGAGAGGCGCGCGAGGACACTCCGAAAAAGATCGAGGAGGCGTTCTGGCGCATGGTGCGGGTCTGGCCTGGGCAGAAGGGCATGCCGACTGCACGGGCGCTAAAACTGTTCGCGGCGCTGTCGCCGCAGGATCGTGCCGAGGCCGAGCGGATGTTCCCGCACTGGCTGGCGCTGCTCAAGGCGCAGAAGAAGGACCACGTCGCGGCACCCTCGACCTATTTCGAACAAAGGCTGTGGACCGACGTGCCGGAGCCGGTCGAGGCCAAGCCGGCGGCGATGACCGCACCGCCGTTCGGGCCGGTGTGGGGCGGGGTGCGGATGCGCGAGCTGGTGCTGAAGCATGCGGTGGCGGCACCGCCGCCCAGCGCATGGATGGCGACCCTGCTGGCGCAGGACGATGCGGCTGGCCGGCAGGCGAGGCTGACGCGCCAGGCCAAGCATGGCTGGCCGGCCGTCAACCGCATGCACGAGTTCGCCGAGAGCCGTCGCGGTATCACCGTGACGCCAGATCTGGAGGCCCTGGCGGCGCTGATGGAGCCGGTCCCGGTGCGTGGCGATCTCTGGCAGCTCTGGCTATCCGAGCACGAGAAGCGCGGCTGGCCCTGGCTGCCCGACCCCGGCCAGATGCCGGTGGTCTACTTCCCGGCTGGCGGGCCGGCAGGACTGGAAGTTTTCGAACAGGCATTGCGAGGGAACCATGATGCGGGCGGACGTGAAGCGGCTGAGTGAGGCGGAAGTGATCAACCTCGACCGCTGCTATGCCGAATCGGACAGGCAGCAGGGACTGTCGCGGCGGTCGCAGGCACTGCTTGCAGCGGCGGGCGAATCAGGCCCGGTGATGGGCTGGTATGTCATCCGCGTTGCCACCAATGGCGAGAAAGCTGTGGAAGAATCACTGAGCCATGTCGGTATCGAATGCTGGCGGCCGATGGAAAAGCGCCTCCGCAAGGCGCCGCATGCGAAGCGCCAGGTCGTGTTCAATGTGCCGGTCTTTCCCGGTTATCTCTTCGTCAGGGTGATCAACAAGGATGCGACATGGTCGGGAATCCTGTCGCTCGAAGGTGTGCTTTCGGTGCTTGGCGGCAACGGTGGTCCGGTCATGGTTCGTGAGGCCAAGCTGTTGGAGTTCAAGAAGAAACTCGGTGAGAAGTCGACAGACAAGGATGTCGTCGAGGCGGCGTTCCCGATCGGCGCCGAGGTGCTGATCGAGCAAGGGCCGTTCCGCTCGTTCACGGGTGTGATCGAGAGCGTGATCGAGGAGCAGACTGCGAC
>NZ_RZOL01000131.1:0-14925 GCF_004022985.1 Mesorhizobium sp. M7A.F.Ca.ET.027.02.1.1
GTGCTGGGCCTTGTCGCAGGAGAAACCCACATCGTGACAGCGGAACGCTTCCACCAGGTGTTCCTGCTGACCGCGGTCATCCCGCTGCTGTCCGTCCCCCGCTTCCTGTACCTGCGTGCCGAGGACGGCGTGCAGGTCAGCGGCCATGTTCGACCGGAAACTCTCAAATGATGCAGAATGTGTGCGTATACGGGCATACATATATCCACATGGGGAGTCTTCAATTAGGCTGGCACTATGTGAGCGGGAGCATCGATTGCAAAGATTTGCGGAAAGCGTGATGCAGGGGCCGCGAACCGTGGCCGAACAGGTCGCCAATGTCCTGCGCGAAGCGATTGCCAGTGGGACCATCAAGGCGGGCACTTCGCTGCGCCAGGATGAATTGGCCGAGCAGTTTGGCTTCAGCCGCATGCCAATCCGTGACGCCCTTCGCCAATTGGAAGCCGAAGGCGTTGTTTCCATCCATCCGACAAAAGGCGCGCAGGTCGCCCGGATGGACGGCGCCGAGATCGGTGAAATCTACGCACTGCGCGAACTGCTTGAATGCGAGGCGGTGCGGCTTTCGCTTCCCAACCTCGCCGGCGCGAAGCTCGACGAGGCGGAACAGGTGCTCGACCAGATCGACGCGGAGCGCAATGTCGGCCGATGGGGTGCGCTGAACCGTGCCTTTCATCTGGCTCTCTACGACGCCTGCGGTAACCGTCGATTGCTCGGCCTGATCGAGGCGCACCACAATGCCGCAGATCGCTACGTCCGCATCCTCCTGTCGAACCTGGATTATCGCAGCCGCTCGCAGACGGAGCACCGCGACCTGCTGGCCGCCTGCAGGGCGCGCAAGGAGGACAAGGCCATAAGCATTCTGAGGCAGCATCTTCGCGAGGGAAGCGAGACGCTGGTCAGCGCGATCAGGGAAGATGGCCTGTCGCGAAAATCCTGACGGCGTGGCTTGAGCTCCGGTTGCCTCTGCGCGCGATCACTGCCACATATTGCAACATCGATACTCGATCCAGGATCATCATGTCCCCCGACAGCAGCCTGCCGGCGCGCGCCCTTGCTCCACGTCGCCACGAAGAGATCCTGCGGCGGCTGGGCGCTCACGGGTCTGTCAGTGTCGCCGAGCTGGCCGGGTTCTTCGATGTCTCACGCGAAACCATCCGCCGCGACCTGAAACTGCTGTCGGATAAGGGGCAGCTCGGCATCGTCCATGGCGGCGCTGCCCGTTTCGAGCCGAGCGAACCGGCAATGAGCCTGCGCAGCCAGGAGAATGCCCGGGGCAAGGCTGCGATCGGCAGGATAGCTGCCGGTCTTGTGAAGGACGGCATGGTGGTGTTCCTCGATTCCGGCACCACCACATTGGCCGTCGCACAAGCCATGACCGACCTGCGCGATCTCACCATCTGCACGGCGAGCCTGAAGATTGCGCTTCTGCTGTGCCACGTCTCAGGCATGCGCGTACATATGCTGGGTGGCGAAGTCGATCCCGGCGAAGAAGCAGCCTCCGGCATCGACATGCTGGAAGCCATGTCGCGCTTTCGCGTCGACGTCGCCTTCCTTGGCGGGGGCGCTCTGTCGCCCGACGGCGAGGTCACCGATTTCACCCGCGCCGGCGCCGAACAGCGCAGCCGCATGATCGCGCTTGCCGCCAAAACCTACTTCGTTCTCGACAGCAGCAAGTTCGCAAAGCTGACGCCGCTCAGGATCCCGAATTTTCAACGCGCCGCCGGCGTGATCGTCGATGCGAAGCCGCAGGCCGACATCGCCGAAGCGCTTGCGCGCAAGGGGCCTGAGCTGATGGTTGCATCTTGATGTGATATTTTGTGGCATTTTGTGTTGATATTTGGAATTCGACTGCTATGATCCGGCTCGTGTCAAAACGGCAGGATCTCCCATGACAAACCAATTCCCCACGCAGGCGCGCGTCGTCATTGTCGGCGGCGGCATCATCGGCTGCTCGGTCGCATATCATCTGACGAAGCTCGGCTGGACCGATGTCGTGCTGCTCGAGCAGGGGCAACTCAGCGGCGGCACCACCTGGCACGCCGCAGGGCTTGTCGGCCAGTTGCGCAGTCATTCCAACATGACCAGCCTGATCAAATACTCCACGCAGCTCTATGGCGAGCTGGAAGCCGAGACCGGGCTTGCCACCGGCTGGAAGAATTGCGGCTCGCTGTCGGTGGCGCGCACCGCCGACCGCATGACGGTGCTGAAGCGCACGGCCGCATCGGCACGCGCCCAGGGCGTCGACATCGATGTGATTTCGCCCAAGGAGGCGGCTGATCTCTGGCCGGTCATGGCGACCGACGATCTGGTCGGCGCCGTCTGGCTGCCGGGCGACGGCAAGGCCAATCCGACCGACCTTACGCAATCTCTGGCCAAGGGCGCGCGCAATGGCGGCGCGAAAATTATCGAGCGGGTCAGGGTCACCGGTATCAGCCAGAGGAATGGTGTCGCCTGCGGTGTCGAGACGGATCGCGGCAACATTGCCGCCGAGATCGTCGTCAATTGCGCCGGCCAGTGGGCGCGCAAGGTCGGGCTGATGTGCGGTGTCTCGGTGCCGCTGCATTCGGCCGAGCACATGTACATCGTTACCGGCAGGATCGAGGGCGTGCACCCGGACCTGCCCGTGATGCGCGACCCCGACGGTTTCATCTATTTCAAGGAAGAGGTCGGCGGCCTGGTCATGGGCGGCTTTGAGCCGCACGCCAAGCCGTGGGGCATGAATGGCATTCCCGAAAATTTCGAGTTCGCGCTGTTGCCGGACGATTGGGATCAGTTCGAAATCCTGATGGAAAACGCGCTGGTCCGCGTGCCGCAATTGGCCGAGGCCGAGGTCAAGAAATTCTACAACGGTCCCGAGAGCTTCACGCCGGACAACAATTTTCTCCTTGGCGAGGCGCCGGAGTTGAAGAATTTCTATGTCGGCGCCGGCTTCAATTCGATGGGCATCGCCAGCGCCGGCGGTGCGGGTAGGGCGCTGGCGGAATGGATCGTCAACGCCGCGCCGACCATGGATCTATGGCCGGTCGATATCAGGCGTTTCGCCCCCTTCAACAACAATCCGCGCTGGCTGCATGACCGTGTCAAGGAAACGCTCGGCCTGCACTACGCCATGCCGTGGCCGAACCGCGAACTGGATACCGCACGGCCGTTCCGCCGGTCGCCGCTCTACGACCGGCTCGCCGCCAGGGGCGCCTGCTTCGGTTCCAAAATGGGCTGGGAGCGCGCCAACTGGTTCGCGGCACCGGGAGAAAAAGCCGAAAACGACTATGCCTTCGGCCGTCAGAACTGGCACGAGGCGGTCAAGCGCGAGATGAAGGCGACACGCGAAGCCGTCGCCGTCTTCGACCAGACCTCTTTCGCCAAGCTCCTCGTGCAAGGCCACGATGCCTGCGCCGCGCTCAACTGGATCTGCGCCGGAAATATCGACGTACCGGTCGGTACATCTGTTTATACGGGCGTGCTCAATGCACGTGGCGGCTATGAAAGCGATTTCACCGTGATGCGGCTTGGCGTGGAGAAATTCCTTATCGTCACCGGTTCGGCGCAAGCCATCCACGATGCCGACTGGATCGTCAAAAACATCCCGTCCGACGCGCATGCAATCTTGACCGATGTCACCTCGTCCTACGCGGTACTGGCATTGATGGGGCCGCGCTCGCGCGATCTGCTGGGCAAACTCTCCTCGGCCGATCTCTCCAACGCCGGCTTTCCCTTCGCCACCATCCGCGAGATCGATATCGGCTATGCCACCGCCTATGCCAACCGCATGACCTATGTCGGCGAACTGGGCTGGGAACTGATCGTGCCGACCGAATTCGCCGTCGGTGTCTATGAGGCACTGCATGAGGCTGGCAGCGAGTTTGGCCTGATCGATGCCGGTTACTACGCGCTCGACGCCTTGCGTATCGAAAAGGGTTTTCGCGCCTGGGGTCGTGAACTGACGCCAGATATCAGCCCTTGGCAGGCTGGGCTTGGCTTTGCTGTGGCGATGGACAAGCCGGGTGGCTTTATCGGCCGCGACGCGCTGGTTGAGACGAAGCCATCAGCACCGGCAAGACGCGTCGTGCTGTGCACGCTCGATGATGCCGAGCCGATGCTGTGGGGCGGCGAACTGATCCTGCGCGACGGCAAGCCGGTCGGCGAAGTCCGCTCGGCCGCCTACGGCCACACGCTTGGCCGCTCGGTGGCGCTCGGGCTGATCGAGAACGAGGCGGGCGTCGATGCTGCGTTTCTCACCGGTGGTCGTTTCGAGATCGACCTTGCCGGCGTTCGCCATGCCGCGACAGCACATCTGCGCAGCCCCTACGATCCGAAGTCGGAGCGGGTGAAGGCTGATGTGGTGGAGGTTCGCGCTGCCGCCTAATCCGCCGACATGGACCTTGCCATATCCAGGAACGCCCGCACCAGTTTGCCGCCGCTGCGTTCACGCAGGCAGATCAGCGCTTCGTCCATCAGGGTCTCGGGAGCATCGATGGTGATCGGCACCAGCCGCGAATCCTGGCCGAATTCGGCCGCCGAGACAAAGCCGATGCCGGCGCCCGATGCGACGATCTCGCGGACCGCTTCGCGGCCCTCGGCTTCGATCGCCGGCCTGAGTTCGATTTTCGAGGCGGCTGCGAGATCTTCGAGTTTCTGACGCGTCTTCGAACCGCGCTCGCGCATGACCAGCGATTCCTGCGCGAGTTGCTTGAGGGTGAGCGACTTTTTCGCGGCCAGCGGGTGGTCGACGGATGCAAACGCGATGATCGGCGTCGAGTTGAGTTTCAGCACCTCGAAATCGCGCCCTGTCGGCACCTCGCCCAGCACGCCGATGTCGGCATCGTAGCTGTAGAGGCTGCTGATCACCGTCTCGGTGTTGCCGGCGCGCACCGAAACCTGTACGCCGGGGTAGCGAGCCCGGAAGCTGCCGAGAATGTGAAGCAGATGATGTGCGGCATCGGCGACGATGCGCAGCGTGCCGGAACGCAGGGCGCGGGACTCCGTCAGCAACTCCAGCGCCTGTTGCTCGGTATCGAACATGCGGTGGGTTATTTCGAGCAATTTCTGGCCGGAATGGGTCAGCGTGACCTGCTTCTTGTTGCGGTTGAACAGCAGCACGTCATACTCTTCCTCGAGCTTGCGCACCTGGTCCGAGATCGCCGGCTGGGTCAGGAAGAGCGCCTCGGCGGCACGTGAAAAGCCACCGCAGATGGCCACCTGGTGAAAGGCTCGCAACTGGACGTAGCGCATCTGCCGTGCCTCCGACACTTCTGAAATCGCCGACATCCTATCATAAGGATGGCTTAGGAAAAGATCGAAAGGAACGATTTGACTTATGTTTTGCCGACCCTCAGCCTGAGCATGGTCGACATCCCTGCCGGCCGTTGGCACCGGAGGCGTCGCCATGCAATTTTCCATCATCCTGCTGCATCTGGCGGGTGCGGTCATGCTGCTGCTCTGGGCCGTGCATATGGTGCGTACGGGTGTCGAGCGGGCCTGCGGCCCCGCTTTGCGTGATGCCCTGAGGCAAGCCCGGGGTGCACGGATCAGGTCGGCGGGCGTCGGCACCGTGCTTGCCGTGCTGCTGCAAAGCTCGACCGCAGTCGCGATCCTGGCGGCCGGGTTTGCCGCCAGCGGCATGGTTTCGGTGTCATCAGGGCTGGCGATCCTGCTGGGCGCCGATCTCGGTTCCGCCCTGGTCGTGCAGGTGCTGTCGTTCGATCTCAGCTGGCTGGTGCCGGCGCTGATCCTGGTCGGCGGCGCGATGGTCCTGAAGTTCGAGGTGGCTGGCATCAGGCAGAGCGGGCGAATCCTGATGGGGGTCGCCTTCGTCCTGTTGTCGCTGCATATGATCGGCGAGGCGACCGCTCCGATGCGGCAGAGCAATTTGCTGCCACTGGTGATTTCCTATCTGCGCACGGACTATTTCACCGCCTTTGCCGCAGCTGCCCTGTTCACATGGCTGATCCACTCCAGCGTCGCGGCGATCCTGCTGTTCGTCACGCTTGCCGCGCAAGGCGTCTTGCCGGTCGAGGTCGGCCTGCTCTTCATCCTCGGCGCCAATTGCGGTGGTGCGCTGATTGCGGTGTGGCTGACACGCGGCGATGCCGTCGAGGCGCGCCGTGTCCCGCTTGGCAATCTGATCTTTCGCGGCACGACGGCGCTCGCCGCCTTGTTTGCGCTTCAGGCCGTGACCTTCCCGGCGCATCTGTTCGGCGCAACCGAAGGCCGCCAACTGGTCAACCTGCACCTTGCCTTCAATATGGTGCTGGTCATCTGCTGCTTGCCGTTCACCGGCACGATGGAAAAGCTCGCCACCTTGCTGATCCCCGACAGGCCAGCGGCAAAGGCAGGGGAGGCTGGGGACCTGATGTCACGCCGCACCAGCGCGCTCGACCGCACCGTCATGCGCACACCCGGTCTCGCTCTGGCCAGTGCGACCCGCGAGTTGCTGCGCGTGGGCGAAGTCGTCGAGGTGATGCTGCGCCCGGTGATGGATTTCTTCGACGCCGGCACCGCCGACCAGATACGCCAAGCCCAAAAACTTGATGAGGAGGTCAACCGCGCCCACACCGAGATCAAGCTCTACATTGCCGAAGTCAATCGCGGCAGCATGAGCGCGGCCGAGGCGCAGCGCGGCATAGAACTCACCGACTTCGCCATCAATCTCGAACGCGCCGGCGATATCGTCGCCAAGAACCTGCTCGTGCTCACCCAGGAGCTGCGTGACAAGAACCTGCGCTTTTCACGCGACGGCTTGAGCGAACTGGCCGGGCTTCACAACCGTGTCATGGCCAACATGCAGCTTGCACTCAATGTGCTGGTGTCGAGCGATCTCGAGTCGGCGCGGCAACTCGTCGTCGAGAAGGAGCGGATGCGCAGACTGGAACGCATGAGCCATGACCGTCACCTCAAGCGCCTGCAATCAGGAATGCCGCAGAGCATCGACACCAGCGACATCCACCTGGAGGCGGTGCGGGCGCTGAAGGAGATCAACTCGCTGATGGCCTCGGTCGCCTATCCCTTGCTGACGCAGAGCGGTGATCTGCTCGAAAGCCGGCTGGCGAGAGGGGCAGCGGAAGCGATGGCTCCGGCGCTCGCCTGACGGGCGACATTCTCCGCTGGCGAGTGGCAATCCTTGCCATCGTTAGAATCGATACATCGATACAAAATAACGATTTTACAAATAGATCATTCAGGCCAAGAATAAGGCCACATCGAACGCAGATCGAGCGGAGGACAACATGCTCGCCGAGACGAAATTTGCCGCGGAGCCGCTGGCCAGTCCGGCGCTGGGCGAGCCGTATCTTCTGACCCCAGGGCCGCTTACCACGGCCTATTCGGTCAAGGAGGCGATGTTGCGCGACTGGGGATCGTGGGACGGCGACTTCCGCGCCATGACATCGGATATGCGTCGCCGCCTGCTGGCGCTGACCGGGGACAGGAACGATGAGTTCGACTGCGTGCCGATGCAAGGCAGCGGTTCCTTCTGCGTTGAAGCGATGCTGGGTTCGTTTGTGCCCAGAGATGGCAAGGTTCTGGTGCTGGCCAACGGCGCCTACGGCCTGCGCGCCGCGCAGACCATGCAGTATCTCGGCCGCGCCTACACGCTGATCGACAAGGGCGACTATCTGCCGCCGCGCGGCGACGAGGTGGCTGCGGCCCTCGCGGCCGACCCTGATATCACCCATGTCATCGCCATCCATTGCGAGACCAGCTCCGGCATCCTCAATCCGGTCGCCGAGATTGCGCAAGCCGTCCATGCCAAGGGTCGCAAGCTGCTGGTCGATTCCATGAGCGCGTTCGGCGCCGTAGCGCTCGACGTCAACGATATCCGCTATGAGGCGATGGTCTCGTCCGCCAACAAGTGCATTGAGGGCGTTCCGGGCTTCGGCTTCATCATCGCCCGCAAGAGCGAGCTGGAGGCTGCCAAAGGCAGGAGCCATTCGCTGTCGCTCGATGTCCACGCCCAGTGGGCGCACCTCAACAAAACCGGCCAGTGGCGCTACACGCCGCCGACGCACGTCGTCGCTGCCTTCCTCGAAGCACTGCGCCAGCACGAGGCCGAAGGCGGCGTCGCCGGCCGTGGCGCTCGCTATACGAGGAACCGCGACGTCATGGTGGCCGGCATGCGCGACCTCGGTTTCGAGACACTGCTCGGGGATCGCTGGCTGTCGCCGATCATCGTCACCTTCTTCAACCCGGCCCATGCCAGTTTCGCCTTCGACCGCTTCTACGATCTGATGAAGGACAAGGGCTTCATCATCTATCCGGGCAAGCTGACCGCCGTCGATAGCTTCCGCGTCGGCTGCATCGGCCAGATGGACGAACATGTCATGCGCCGCGTCGTCGAGGCGGCGGCCTTCTCGCTTCATGAAATGGGCGTCGACACCGCCGCCCCACCCGCCGCGGCACTCGCCGAACGCGCCAAACTCGCCGCCTGAAGCGGCTGATCTCGAGGATATCAGATGAACCAGATGTCTCCCATCAACGTCGCGGTCAACGGCCGCACCTACGCCTGGCCGCGTGTGCCGGCCATCGCCATCTGCCTTGACGGCTGCGAGCCTGCCTATCTCGACGAGGCGATCGAGGCCGGGCTGATGCCGGCTCTGGTCAGGATCAAGCAGAAGGGCACGGTGCGTTTTGCGCACTCGGTCATTCCGAGCTTCACCAATCCCAACAATCTGTCGATCGCCACCGGCCGGCCGCCGTCGGTGCACGGCATCTGTGGCAACTATCTCTATGAGCGCGAGACCGGCAAGGAAGTGATGATGAACGACCCGCGCTTCCTGCGCGCGCCGACCATCTTCCAGGCCTTCTATGATGCCGGCGCCAAGGTCGCCGTGGTCACCGCCAAGGACAAGCTGCGTGCTTTGCTTGGCAAGGGCCTTGCCTTCGATGAAGGCCGCGCGCTGTGCTTCTCGGCGGAAAAATCCGACACCACCACCAGGGCCGAGCACGGCATCGACAATGCCTCGAAACATTTTGGGCTGCCCGTGCCGGAGGTCTATTCGGCCGAACTTTCGGAATTCGTCTTTGCCGCCGGTGTGCAGCTGCTGAAGGAGTTCCGTCCCGACATCATGTACCTGACGACCACAGACTATGTGCAGCACAAATACGCGCCGGGCGTGCCGCAGGCCAACGCCTTCTACGAGATGTTCGACAAATACCTGACCGAGCTTGATGCGCTCGGCGCGGCGATCGTCGTCACCGCCGACCATGGCATGAAGCCCAAGCACAAGGCGGACGGTTCGCCCGACGTCGTCTATGTCCAGGACCTTCTCGACGAGTGGCTGGGCAAGGACGCCGCCCGCGTCATCCTGCCGATCACCGACCCCTATGTCGTGCATCACGGCGCGCTCGGCTCGTTTGCCACCGCCTATCTGCCTGATGGCGCAGATCAGGCCGGCATCATGGCCCGGCTGGCGAAGATCGACGGCATCATGCTGGTCGTCGACAGCCCGACGGCGTGCGAGCGCTTTGAGCTGCCGGCAGATCGCATCGGCGACATCGTGCTGATCTCGACCGAGAACAAGACGATCGGCACCTCAGAACATCGCCATGACCTGGCGGCTCTGAACGAACCGCTACGGTCGCATGGTGGGCTGACCGAGCAGGAGGTGCCGTTCATCGTCAATCGTGTGCTGCCGGAATTGCCTGATGAACCTGTGTTGAGAAACTTCGACGCCTTTTACTACGCCACAATGGCGGCGGCACTGGCGGGCTGAGCGCTAGTGTGGACCCCCCACTCCGCCTCGCTACGCTCGGCACCTCTCCCCCGATCGACGGGGGAGAGGAAGGCGCCAGGGTTAGCCGCGGCTTAGCCGGGAAACGTGGGGGCGCCGACTTCGCCTGATTTCCTCTCCCCCGTCGATCGGGGGAGAGGTGGCCCGGAGGGCCGGAGTGGGGGTCGACCCCGCGACGTACCCAAGAATCTGCTGGAGCAGAACCCATGACCAAGCTCGACCCAGCCATCACAGTCCGCCACGAGCCGATGCGCATTGCCGGCAAGAAAGTTGATGCCGACGGCGTCGTCGAGGTGCGCTACCCCTGGAACGACACCGTCATCGGCACCGTGCCGGCCGGGCGTGCCGAGCACGCGCGAAAAGCATTCGAGATCGCCGCCAGCTACAAATCGAAGCTGACGCGCTACGAGCGTCAGCAGATCCTGTTCCGCGCCGCCGAGGCATTGGCGTCGCGCCGCGAAGAAATCTCCGATCTCATCACGCTCGAGCTCGGCATCTCCAAGACGGACTCGCTCTATGAGGTCGGCCGTGCCTATGACGTGTTCACGCTGTCGGCGCAGATGTGCATCCAGGACGACGGCCAGATCTTCTCCTGCGACCTCACCCCGCACGGCAAGGCGCGCAAGATCTTCACCACCCGCGAGCCGTTGAAGGCGATCTCGGCGATCACGCCGTTCAACCACCCGCTCAACATGGTCTCGCACAAGGTGGCGCCGGCGATCGCCACCAACAATTGCGTGGTGGTCAAGCCGACCGAATTGACGCCGATGACGGCGCTTCTCCTGGCCGACATTCTCTATGAAGCCGGTCTGCCGCCCGAAATGCTGTCGGTGGTGACCGGCTGGCCCGCAGACATCGGCAACGAGATGATCACCAACGACAATATCGACCTGATCACTTTCACCGGCGGCGTGCCGGTCGGCAAGATGATCGCCCGCACCGCCGGCTACAAGCGCCAGGTGCTGGAACTCGGCGGCAACGACCCGCTGATCATCCTCAACGATCTCTCCGACGAGGATCTGGCCAGAGCCGCGGATCTGGCCGTCGCCGGCGCGACAAAGAACTCCGGCCAGCGCTGCACCGCGGTCAAGCGCATCCTGGTTCAGGAAAGCGTCGCCGACCGCTTCGTGCCGCTGGTGCTGGAGCGGGCGAAAAAAATCCGCTTCGGCGATCCGATGGACCGCTCGACCGACCTTGGCACCGTCGTGCACGAGAAGGCGGCGGCGCTGTTCGAAGCCCGCGTCCACATGGCCGCCGAGCAGGGCGCCGAAATCCTCTACAATCCGGGTCGTCAGGGCGCGTTGCTGCCGCCGATCGTCGTCGATCGCGTTCCTCACACATCCGAATTGGTGATGGAGGAGACGTTCGGCCCGATCATCCCGATCGTTCGCGCGCCGGACGACGATGATGCGCTGATCGCACTGTCCAACTCGACCGCCTTCGGCCTGTCGTCGGGCGTCTGCACCAACTCTTTTCCGCGCATGCAGAAATACATCGCCGGCCTTCAGGTCGGCACCGTCAACATCTGGGAAGTGCCGGGCTACCGCATCGAGATGTCGCCCTTCGGCGGCATCAAGGATTCGGGCAATGGCTACAAGGAAGGCGTCATCGAGGCGATGAAGAGCTACACCAATGTGAAGACATTTTCGCTGCCCTGGTCCTGACCGGGCGGCATTGACGGATAAACAATGGAGGGAGCGTTCGCCGCTCCCTCATTCGCGTTTCGGAGACCATGATGGCCGCGATCAAAGAGCTTGTGCACACCGAAGGCGATTCCAACACCACAGCGGCTCGCGGCCGATGGGATGCCGGGCATGACGATCCGCGGATCCGCGGCTTGCTCGATCGCGACGCGGCTGCCTTCATGCACCAGAGTCTGTCCAGCCCCTGCCTTTCGACCATCGCGAAGGCGCAAGGCATCTGGATCGAGGACACCGCTGGCCGCCGCTTCATGGATTTCCACGGCAACAGCGTGCATCACCTCGGCTACGGCCATCCAAGGCTGGTCACGGCGATCAAAAAGCAGCTCGATGAGCTCTGCTTTGCGCCGCGCCGCTTTACCTGCGAGCCCGCTGTCGAGCTGGCGGAGAAGCTGGCGGCATTGGCGCCCGGCGATCTCGGCAAGGTGCTGTTCACCACCGGTGGTTCGGATGCCATCGAGGTCGCGCTGAAGATCGCCCGCGCCGCGACCGGCCGCTTCAAGACGGTGTCGTTCTGGGATGCGTTCCACGGGGCCGGCTTCGGCGCTGCAAGCGTCGGCGGCGAGGCGACCTTCCGCTCGCACATATCAGGCCCGATGATGACCGGCACCGAGCACGTCGCACCCTGGGACGGCTATCGCTGTCCCTATGGCCACGATTCCCTCGAAACCTCGGGGCTCGCTTGCGCCAACATGATCGCCTATGTGCTCGGCCGCGAACAGGACGTGGCGGCGGTCGTCGCAGAACCGATGCGGGCGACGCCCAACCCGCCGCCGCCCGGTTTCTGGAAGCGGGTTCGCGAAGCCTGCGACCGGCACGGCACGCTGCTGATCTTCGACGAGATCCCGACCGGGCTGGGCAAGACGGGAAAATTCTTCGCCCACGAGCATGATGATGTGACGCCCGACATCGTCGTCCTCGGCAAGTCGCTCGGCGGCGGCATCCTGCCGATCGCCGCCGTCATCGCGCGCCGCGACCTCGACGTCACCGGTGGCTTCGCGATCGGCCACTACACCCACGAGAAGAACCCGGTGACGACCCGCGCCGCACTGACAACGATCGACATCATCCTGGAGGAAGGATTGGTCGAACGCGCGGCCGAAATTGGCCGGCACATGCTGGAGCGTATGCAGCACCTGATGGCGCGCTCGCCCCATGTCGGCGACGTCAGGGGCAGGGGACTGATGGTCGGCGTCGAGCTCGTCGAGGATCGCGATACGCGCGAGCCGGCGCGCGATCTCGCCGAACGCGTCTTCTATGCTTGCCTGGGGCAGGGGCTGAGCTTCAAGGTCAGCCAGGGCAATGTGCTGACGCTGTCGCCGCCGCTGGTCATTTCGAAAGCTGATCTCGATCGTGCGCTCGACATCCTCGAGACCGCCGTGCTGGCGGCCTGACCATGAAGGCCGTGCGCACCGACCGCGAGCTCGAATGCCCTGAAATCGACGCGGGCTTGCGGGCGAGGGGGGGGGTCGATCTGGTGGTGACTGTCCGCTCGTCCGACCCGCGTTTGCGGGCACAGACAACGGGCGTTTCGTTCGGCTGACCGTTGCCAATCGTGGGCTTTCGCAAGCGCGAAATCGCGGCCGCAACAGGCATGCGACAGTTCCATGACAACTATCAGGAGAAGTTTGCCTGTCATAAAATAAATAGATTTTACTTATCGATCACCAATCCCCAGAGTTGACCCAACGACGAAATCCACAAGCGCTACAGGGCCGCAAGGTCCACCGGCGAGATCGTCACAGTGCATCGCAGAATGTGCCAACAATCAAAGGGGAACTGAATCGTGAAATCACGCAACGCAACTATCGCAATGGCCTTCGCCGCGGCATTGATGTCATCCGCCGCCTTTGCCGAAACCTCCGAACTGACAGTCTATACCGCCATTGAAGCCGAAGATCTCGCCCGCTACGCCGAGACTTTCACAAAGAGCCATCCCGACATCAAACTGAACTTTGTCCGCGACTCCACGGGTGTCGTTACCGCCAAGCTGTTGGCCGAAAAGGACAATCCGCAGGCCGACGTTGTCTGGGGCCTTGCCGCTACATCGCTTCTGGTGCTGAAGACCGAAGGCATGCTTGAGCCCTATGCGCCAAAAGGCGTCGAATTACTCAAGCCGAAGTTTGTCGACAAGGACACGCCACCGGCCTGGGTTGGCATGGACGCCTGGGCGGCTTCGATCTGCTTCAACACCGTGGAGGGCAAAAAGCTTGGCCTCACCGAGCCGACCAGCTGGAAAGATCTTACCAAGCCGGAATACAAGGGTCACATCGTGATGCCGAACCCGGCCTCGTCCGGCACCGGCTTCCTCGATGTATCGAGCTGGCTGCAGTTGTTCGGCGAGAAGGATGGTTGGGCCTATATGGACGCCCTGCATCAGAATATTGATGCCTACACGCATTCTGGTTCGAAGCCGTGCAAAATGGCCGCCGCCGGTGAAACCGCAATCGGCATCTCGTTCGAGTTCCGCGCCGCGAAATCGAAGAAGGAGGGAGCCCCCCTCGACATCGTCATCCCGTCCGAAGGCATCGGCTGGGACATGGAGGCATCCGCGATCGTTGCGGGAACGAAAAATCTCGAAGCCGCCAAAACGCTGCTCGACTGGTCGATCAGCAAGGAGGCCAACGAGATGTACAATGTAGGTTATGCGGTTCTGGCTATGCCGAATGTCGCCAAGCCGGTCGAATTCCTGCCCGCAGATATCGAGTCCAAGATGATCGACAATGACTTCGAGTGGGCGGCCAACCACCGCAAGGCCATTCTCGACGAGTGGACGAAGCGCTACGACGCCAAGTCTGAGCCCAAGAGCTAGACGCAGAGCATTTCGACAGGGCGCCGCTCTGACGGCGCCCTTCTCGTAACTCTTCCCGGATGGTCAAAATGAGACACGAACCCGTCGCTGATCTATCGGCAACGCTGGCCGAGGTGCATCCCATGACCGCTGCCGGCAACACGGCCTACCTACAGATCGAACATCTCTGGAAGGCCTTCGGCGAGTTCCATGCGCTGAAGGACATCTCGCTCGACATCAACGAAGGCGAATTCATCTGTTTTCTCGGCCCTTCGGGTTGCGGCAAGACCACGCTGCTGCGCGCCGTCGCCGGCCTCGACCTGCAGACCAGAGGCGTCGTCCGCCAGGGGGGCAGGGATATCTCAACGCTGCCGCCGTCAAAACGCGACTACGGCATCGTGTTTCAGTCCTACGCGCTGTTTCCCAATCTGACGATTGAAAGGAACATCGCCTTTGGCCTGGAAAACACCAAACGGCCGCGCGCCGAGATCGATGCCCGCGTCAAGGAATTGCTCATGCTGGTCGGCTTGTCCGATCAGGCGAAGAAATACCCAGCGCAGCTTTCCGGCGGGCAGCAGCAGCGCATCGCGCTCGCCCGGGCCATCGCCACCTCGCCCGGCCTGCTTCTGCTCGACGAGCCGCTGTCGGCGCTCGACGCCAAGGTGCGCGTGCACTTGCGCCACGAGATCAAGGGGCTGCAGCGCAAGGT
>NZ_RZOL01000132.1:0-14804 GCF_004022985.1 Mesorhizobium sp. M7A.F.Ca.ET.027.02.1.1
GATAAGCCCGCCCCCGCCGCTGGACCCGCCCCCGCCGCCAAGGCCAATGGCGCCGAGCAGGCTGCCGAGGATGCCGCCGCCACCGCCGCTGCTCGCCGCGTTGTTGGCTTCAAGGATGGCATCGATCAGATCGTTCTCGATCTTGTCGATGATGCGGTCGAGCGCATTGATGGCGATGTCGCTGAGGTCTTTCCAGTCGAGCTTTCCGTCATCGAGCGCCGAGCGCAGGTCACCGAATGCCCCCTGCAGCACATCGCGCTGCAGGGCCTGCGCCTCGCGCGCATCCTTCAGCTGCTGCGCCTGCTGGGCATAGGCTTCAGCAACGGCGTTGATCGAAGCGACCTGCTGCGGTGAAAGCTGGATCGCCGAAACGTCGGTCTGGCCCTTCTTCAGCGCCTCCTCGCGCAGCTGCTTCAGCGCCGTCTGCTCGAGGTCGAGCGCGACCTTGCGCTTCTGCTGCTCTTCGAAGGAAAGACCGATCATCGACGCTTCCTGCTGAAGCGCCGCGGTGCGGTCGCGGATTGCCTGGATATCCTCGCCGATCTTGTCGTCGGCGGTCAGTCGCTGGCGGGCGGGGCTGCGCGCGGCACGCGCGGCCTTTTCCTGCTCGATCTGGAATTGCGACTTCGTCGCATTGGCGCGGTCGCTCTGGACCTGGTTTTCGTCCTGAAACGCGCCGCCGCCGCTGAAGACCGGCGGAACGGTGCCAAGCGGCGAAAGCACCTGCGCGGCCTGTGCGGCGTCGACGCGCGCTTTTTCGGCCGCGGCGGAAGCGGTGCCGATCGCGACGGCCAGATTGCCGAACGCCTCGGCGAGGGCATTGGCCGCAGGAATGCCGGTGCTGACCTGAATGTCAGCGAGGGCGGCTTGAACCACCTTCGCATCTTCGGCGGTCGCGGTCTGGTCGGCTACCTTGCCGTCGAGGCTGGTAAAGGCGGCCTGCAATTTGCCCACGTCGGCTTCCTTGCCGCCCATCGTGGTGAGATCGTCGATCAGCTGACCGAGGTCGGAGCGGATTTCGTTGATGGTGGTTCGCGCACCTTCGAACGACCCTTCAATGACCGACTGCGCAGCGCCTTGGATATTGGCCTGAGCGGCGAGGCGCGCCCGCTCGTCGGCATAGGCCTTGATGCCGGGAAGCGCATCGCCCCACTTGGCCGCCACCTCCTGAATGAGGCTGGCTTCCTTCTGCAGCGTCTCAGCGGATTTCTCGCCGCCTGAAAAAACGCTGGCGAAATACTGGATCGCAGCGCCGCCTAAGGTGATAATGGCGATCGTCATCAGCCCGACAGGATTGATCAGAGAAGCGAAGGCACCGCCAAGAGCGGTGACAGCGCCCCTCGCGCCGGCCGAGCCGAGCGCCTGGTTGATCTGGGTTCCCTGCTGGATGGCGATCAGGAACGGCGACTGGCCGCCGGCCAGCTGCACGCCGATGTCGTTCAATTGGGCTGCCAGGTTGCTGGTCTGGAGGCGGGTGTTCTGGATGGACTTTGCCGCACGGTCGATGCCGGGCGTTCCGCGCGCTCCGATCCGCGACAGCGCATTCTCGACGCGCGTGCCATCGGCTTCGATGCCGGCGAACGACACGCCTGCATTCGCGCGCGACTTGGCCAGGGCCTTGTCAAGCGCATCGAATTTCGCTTCAAAGATCGCGAGCAGCCGCTCGGCTTCGATCGCCATGAGGGAGGGGACCTTTGGAAAACTGGTTGAAAGGACTCATTGCCGTCGCGTGCTGCATCGTCATCGCTGCCGGCGGTTATTTTGCTTGGGGCGAATACAGCAGCTACCGCCTGCGATCCGAGATTGCCGCAGGCCGAGACGGCGCACGGCTAGAACTCTTCAGCCTGGCAAATGCCAAACCCTATGAAACCGACAAGGTGAGGGCGTTCTGCAAGACGATGTCCGACAAGAGGTATCGCGACAACGACAACACGGATTTTGTCAGGATTCTGGTCCGCAATTGCTCGGCACTGGGCTACAGCTAGTGAAGACTGCGAGCTTGCAGGACCGCCGCTTCAAACTCCTTTTGCGACGGCGGCGCGACGGCGTCCGCTGGCGCATGGGCTTCGTTCCACATCCTGACGACGGCAACCCATTGGCCGATCGACAGATCGCCGACGTTGCCGACGTTCATCAGGACGGCATTGGCACGGATGGCGCCGAAGTCGAGGCGTTTGACTTCGGCGCCTGCTGTTCCCCCGGCTCGTCTTCCTCCAGCGTCGCCGAATGCACCCGCTCCATCGCGGCACGCAGGATGACCTGGCCGAGCGCGACACTCTCGCTCAACGGCCGCTCGTCGACATAGCGCCTGACCAGAACGCGCGCCTCGATCGGCTTCATGCCGCCGCCGATCAGGCCGATGCGGATGGTCTCGGAGTAATGCTTGACGCGCGCGAACGGCAGATCGGCGCTCATGGCCGCGTGCAGCACGAAGATCGACATGTCGACGGCGGCTTCCAGTTCCTCGATCTGATCGAGGCCAAGGCGGAAGGTGTGTGATCCTCCCGCCCATTCGATGTCTATGGCGCCGTGGCGATTCATCAGGCTGCAGTCCAGGCGACCGCACCATCCGACACCAGCGTTTGCGTTGTGGTCGCGGTGTCCTTGTTGCCGTCGGCGGTCACTTCGAACTGGGTGAGCTTGAATGCGCCCTGCCAGTAGCCGGCCGTCGTCACGTTGAAGCGGACGTTCTTGGAATCGTCGCTGTTGTACCAGTCCCACCATTCGCCGAGCGAGGCGGCATAGAGCATGCCGGCGCCGGAGATGGTGGCCTGAAGCCCATCCTTTGAAACCGACTTCCACGCCGGATCCTCCGGGTTGTCGCAGTCCGGCATGATGGTGTCCGTCGTTTCGGAACTGAACTGCACACCACGCTTGGTGTTGATCAGACAGTCGTGGTCGAAGACTTCGGGGTCAGCGCCGTTGCCGATCTGGACGAGCAGCTTCGACCCGGTAACGCGAGGCACAGCGGTCATGGTGGTGGTTCTCCTTTGGTTGATTGCCCGTCCCGGGCCGGGTTAGGCCGGGTCGATCAGAGCCCGGAAGGAAACGACGGCGTGTTCGGTGAGGCCGTCCGGATCGCGGAAGACGCGCGTGGTCTGATGCTCGATCGACACCAGCGAAAAGCCGGCGATGGCGACTATCGCGGACACGGCGGTGACAACCTCGCCGGCGAGCGTCTTGACCTCGACCTTCGATCCAGCGTCCGGCCGCGACCAGCAATGGACGTCCGAAAACACTTCCCATCCATCCTGGCAGGTGTTGCCGTCATCAATCACCTGTTCGTCGCCGATGGTGATGCGCGGGAAGGGGTTAGCCTCCGGCACCTGGTCGAAAACGTTGGCGCCAGCAAGCGTCACGCCGTTCAGCGCGGCGAAGAGCGCCTTCTGGACCTCAGCCCCGATCATTTGTTGAACGCCTTTTTCGCGCCGTTGCGGATGGCGCGGCCGAGCCTCGCCTTGGCGCGGTTCTTGCCGAAACGAAAACCGGGATAGAAGAACGGGTTGGCCGACATCTTAACGGTGCCGAATTCCTGAAACCGTGCGTAGAACGCTTCGCCGCCGCCGGCATACATGGTGACGGAAAGCCCGGTTTCAGACTTCGCTGCGCGCGCGTTGGCTGCGGTGCTGAGTGAAGTGCCTTTCGGCGCCTCACCGAAGGCGTAGCCGATGGAGGCGGCAAGCCGGCCGGTCTCTTTCGGTGCGAAGCGCTTCATGAGATCCGTCGTCTCTTCCGCCGATGTGGTGAGCGCCTTGGTGATCTCCTCGCGCATCGCCGCCGGCAACGCCGCGATCTGTGCCAGGAACTTATCCTTGCCCTTGATCTGCATCAGACCGCCACACCCTTCTGGCAGAGGAAATCGAGGAACTGCCGGTCGAGGCCAGGCGTGATGTCGCGGATGTTGAAGACAGCGCCTGAGCGCACATCCCGGATCCGCCAATCGGTGGTGACGCCGCGCGTCAGCAGCGATGAGCGCACCTGGATGACTTGCGGATGCTGCCCCTGCAGGCGCGCCGCCTGGACGCCTTCGCCGCCGCGCAGATGGATATAGCCGGCGCGGCACTGGAACTGCTCCGTGAAAGCGGTAGTGGTGCCGCCGGCGCCGTCCGGCGCGGTGCCCTTCAGATCGAACGCCACGCGCTCGATGAGCTTACCGCCTGTCGGTTTCGCCATCGGCCTGCTCCACGAAAAGCGCACCCTTGCGCGGCTTCCTCCCCCTGACGGCCTTGCCCTTGGCAACAGCCAGGTCGGCGCATTCGCGGGTGACGTTCAACTCCATCCCGGCGCGATAGGCCGTGGTCGACCGGCCGCCGAGCGCGGCCGGCGAAAAATCGAAGTCACCTGTGAAGCGAACCCACATGGTCAGTTGGCGACGTTGGGGAACTGGTAATCGAGCGTCAGCACAGTGGCCGATTTTGCGATGCCGACCATGCAGACATACTCGCCAGTACCGACATCGGCGAGCGGACAGATGCCGCCAGGCGTGTCGGAGAGAAAATACGGCACGCCAGGCGTCAGGGTGGCGCCGATGACGAGATCGCCGCTCTTCTGATACTTGATCGGCTGATCGAGCGCGCCGCCGTTCAAAGCCGTGCCGATCGCCTTGCGCGCTTCGACGGTCGCCGAGTTGGAATCGGCCAGCATCAGCTTTTTCGTGGTGCTGGAGAGGTAGATTTCCTTACCAGCGGCGATTGCTTCGCCAGCGGAAGCGGAATCGGTGACGGCGTTTGCGCCGGCGACAACCAGTGTCGCGGTGATGGCAAGGTCGGTCATTAGAAGTCTCCGGGTTTAGAGGGGTTACCAGCGCCGATATGGCGAAAGGAGCCACTGAACGCCGAGGGGAAGTTCGGTCGCGATATTCTCAAGGCTCACCGCCTCGCGATTGGCATAGAGGTGGCCGACATGAAGCAGGATCGCGGCCTTGATTGGCGCTGGCACCTCTTCATAGCCGGCGGTGTAACGGATACGGATGCTTTCGTGGTCCAGTCGCGCTGACGGCCAACTGACATTGTAGGCGGGAGCGATCATGTCGTCGCCGACAAGACGGTATGACGCGCTGTCGAAGGTCTGGTCGACACCATCGCCATCGAGATACTTGACCGAAACCGGAGCGGTTACCGGGGGGCAGCGCAGCGGAATGCAGCTGCTGCCGTCGCGACCGCAAAACGAGGGCAGCCGCATTTCCAAAGTCTGAACGCCGATAGCGCGGCCAAGCCAGCCATCGGGACCGTCGATGTTGCCTTGAACAGCAGCAATCATCGCGGTGATCAAGAGATCGTCGTCACCAAAATCCACAGGCAGATGAGCCTTCGCCTCCTCGAGGGTGACGACGGGAGCGGGCGGCGTGATGACGACGATGTCCATGGTCACTTTTTCTTAGACTTGGCCGCGGCTTCATCAGCGGCACGCTCTGCTTCTTCAGCAGCGGCTTCAGCCGCCGCACGCTCTGCCTCTTGGGCTGCGGCTTCAGCAGCGGCACGCTCTGCTTCTTGGGCTGCGGCTTCCTCAGCCAGCCTTTCGGCCTCGGTTTCGGAATCGATCGCAGCATCTATGGCGGCTTCCGGCAGACAACCGGCCCTGATCAGACGTCTGGCCTGTTCCAGGCTTGGTGCCGGCTGGAATACGTCGCCTCGTTCGAAACGCTTGCCGCTGCGCACATCCACGCATTCAGCAAGCACAACTAGTGCTTTCGACATTTCACTCTCCGATTGTGCGGGGTTACCGCCGGCGACGCCGGCGCAGGCGATGCAATTTACGCCGGCGGATTAGCCGTCGGGGCGTAGCGTGCGCCGAACAGCAACGCGATCGCGTCGACGTAGATGTTGCCGGCATCGTTGCCCGTCGGCGTGATCGTCAGGCGCACGTAGCGCTTCGACCCGACGTAGCCGATTTTGCGGAGCTTATTGTCGTCGGAAGCCGCTGTGAAGCCAGCCAGGGCAAGTGTGCCCGTAAGGCTCGCGGCAGGCACAGCCGCGGCGTCCGAGAGATTGGCTATGTCACCATGATCCATGGTGACAGCAAAGGTGGCGTTGGCGTCAGTGTTGGCGCCGACGTTGATTGCAAACACCAGACCTTCGTATCCTGCCGTGTCGATGATCTGCGACACGATGGCGGTGTTGTCGGTTCCGGCAACGGCCGGGCTGATTGCCCGGCGCATATCCATGCGATTCATGAAGTCGCGCATCTGCGGACCCTTTCCTGTTAGATTTTGAGATGATGAAGAGGGAAGGAACGGGCCGCCGCACGAAGGCGGCGACCGGGGAGCCTGCTAAAGGCGCTTAGGCCGGAACGTCGAGGCCGACGAAGGGAGAGACGTCGTAACCGTTCTCTTCCTTGATCGGGGCGGTGAGCCAAGGCGCACCGTCGACGTTCCAGAAGATTTTGATCACGGTCTTGTTCTGAGTGAACTTGACGTGTTCCGAGGTCGCTACGAACGGGCCGGAGCCGTCCTTGATGACGTAGTAAGACCAGTCCGCCAGGAGGACGTCACCCTTGCTACCAAGGCCGGGAGCGCGGTTGTTCCAGCGAACGGGATAGCCGAGCAGCGTGCCGGCGAACCCGTCCTTGGCGTTGGCCTGCCAGATGTAATGGCCTTCCGGATCCGTCAGCAGCGCGATCTGAGGCAACACGGCCTGCGGAATCGACCAGACCGGCTGGGTCGCGCCACGCATCAGAAGCCGCGCGACGATGTTGACCAGGTCGACATAGCCAACCTGATTGGCATTCGCACGGTTGATCCACTTGGTGGCACCGGCATTGATGACACCGAGAGGCTTCTTGTTGCCGTCTCCGCGAAGGAAGGCATAGTCCTCGGCCGCCGAGACACCGCCACGCATCAGATTTTCGATGAAGCTGGCGGAGGCGCGCCAGTTGCGGAGCAGCTTGTCGGTAACCGTCACGATGCCGGCGATTTCGTACGGGGTCAGCGTGAACTCGCGCAGCTTGGCATCGGTTTCCGGCTTTTCGTCGCCCTCACCAATCCACGAGAACGACATGCCGCCGAACATATTGGCGGGATTCGCCCCGGTCTGGTCGAGCGCAGGCATGGTGATGCCCGCATCCGGCGGATCACCGGCTTCGATGACGTTAGCGCGAGGCCGCACCAAGGCATCCTGCGGCGGCACGCTCATGATGACCGACCGCAGCTGCGGAGGGATCATGAAACCGCCAGACGGACCGTTATCCATGCGGAACTCGGCGTTGAGTTCGTCGCTACCCTCGCTGCCGGCGCCCTCAACGAAGTTGAGACGCTGATCGCTCGGGCGGAAGCGGACGGAATGCATGAACTCGCCCATATTTTCGAAGTCACGGGCTGCAGGGTCGCCGCCCGGGCGGGGCAGACCAGCCTGGCGTGCGCGAGCCGGAACCGCGGCGCCCAGCGCATCGGTTGCAGTTTCGAGATCGGTTGCGCGTTCAATACGGGCGTCGAGGCTCGCCTTGTCCAGCTTCAGCTGGTCATACTCGGCAATTTCCTCGGCGCTAAGGTCGCGGTCTTCGGTCTCGGCTTTCTCGATGATGGTCTTCATCTTACCGACAACGTCGACGCGCTTGGCGCGCAGAGCCGTGAGGCCGATCTCGGCCATCAGCGTGTGGTGATCGCCGCCGCCGGCGAAGTGCTGGACGGCGTGAGCCGCGTCAGGTGCAAACACCATCACGGCTGCGATGGCGAGGCATGCAAGGAAGACGCCGCCAAACAGTGCGGCGGAACGTTTGGTCAGCATTGGATTTTCCTTTCGCTGAGAAACCGGACAAGAGAGATCGACGCCCACGCCGGTCCGCGAGCGAAGTTTCGAACGTCGAAAGGGTCGAAAGGGTTAGAATTCCGCCGCGCGGCGCATGCGCTCGGCGGCAACACGCCTGGTCGGCTGCGCGGGGGCCCCGAACCGGGCAATGGTTTCGTCAAGTGTGCCGATCCTGTCGGCCATGCCGGAGGCGACGGCGTCCGCCGCCATGACCATGCGGCCCTGCCCGAACCCGTCTCGGACCGCCGACAGCGATGCGCCGCGGTTCCGGGAGACAGCTCGGACGAACTGATCATAGTAGGCGTTGACGCGCTCTTGGCGGTGCGCGAGCGCCTCTTCGCCGAGCGGCATGAAGGGCGCGCCTTCAGCCTTGAATTTGCCGGCACTGATGACGGTCTTCTTCACACCGGCCTTTTCCAAGGCGGCGCTGATGTCGTCGTGCACGCCAACGACGCCGATCGAGCCGACCTCCGCCGACGGGCTCAAAACCATTTCGTCCGCAGCCGTGGCAATCCAGTAGGCGGCGCTTGCCGCCATCGGGTTGACGTGGGCGATGATTGGCTTGGTTCCACGCGCGGCAAAGATCTTCGACGACAGCTCATCGGTGCCGGACACGACACCGCCAGGGCTGTCTACGTCGACTATGATCGCCTTGACGGCTTCATCGGCAATGGCGGCGTCGAACATGCGACCGAAGTTTTCAGAGCTGGTCCCGCCCGAAATGTCATTCATCATGTTCATGCGGTTGGCGATGACGCCGCGCAGGGGCAGCACGGCGACGCTACCGTCACGGCGCGCAACATCGCGCTCCGCCTGCTTCGTGATCCGCGCCTCGATCTGTTCGGCGGAGTATTTCTCGCCATCAGCCTGCAACACCAGGAACGCGACGATCTGATCGAGCTTTTGCGCGTCGATCGCCCAGAACTCGGACGCGACCGCCAGAAGGATGTGGGCGTATTTCATGCTGCCTCCTCTTCAATGGCGGCGTCCGACGCCGGCAAGCCTTTGGCGGGCGCGGGCGCCGGCGGGTTGATGGCACGTTCGAGCGTCTGGACGTTGTTGGAAACGAATGGCACGTCGCCCTGGTCCCCGATCCCGTTCATGTCTTCGAGCGCCAGGATCTGGTTGAGCGTCATGCCGAGCTCGAACATCGTCTTGTAGAAGGCCGAGCGGCCGGCCATGTCGCCGCGCAACAGCGCGTTCATGTTGAATTTGACATGGTAGCCGGCCAGCCGCTCGGCTTCGGTGAACAGCTTCCAGTTGAGTTCCTGCTCCCAGCAGTCGATCCATGGCGCGATCGTCTGCTGGAAGAAGCCGAGGCGCAGCTGCTCAATGCCACTACCCCACGACGTGGTCTTCTCCTGGCTCTGCAGCAGGATCAGCGGCACGTCGTAGATGCGGGCGATCTCGGCGATCTGGAATTCCCGGCTGCCAAGAAACTGGGCATCCTCGGGCGGGATGGTGGTTTGAATCCACTTCATCCCCTCTTCCAGCACCTTGACGCGGTGGGCATTGTCGAGCCCTCCCTGTTTCTCAAGGCTGGAGCCCGGATCCGTGCGCTTATCTTTCGGTGCGCCAAGATTGCCCTTGGCGGTGTCGGACAGCTTGCCGGGATGCATCAGGAAGCCGCCGGACTTGGCATCGTTGGCGAAAAATTTGCCGCCGAATTCCTCCATGGCGAGACCCATCCCGATGGCCTGGCGCGCCATGGCGATCGGCGAGAGCCCGCGATAACCGTCCTGGCTCTGGTCCATGATGTGAATGACGTCGATCTGGTCGATGTCGAAGGTCTTGCCGTCGATATTGGTGCGAAAGAACAGGTCGCCGTTCTCTTTCTTCGGTTCGGTTTTGTCGGGCAACAGCGGCCACAAGCCGATCGCCTGGCCAGCCTGGTTGCGCTCGATTTCAAGGTATCCGTTGCCCCACAGCAAAGCGTGGCCCTGGACGGTCTTGCGGAGCGCCCGCGAACTCATGAAATCATTGGGCCGCAGCTTCAGCCGCGCCGACATCGGATGATCGGTCGCCTCTTCTGCGCCATTGTCGCCCGGGCGAAGGATGTTGAGTGGGAAGCTGGCGACCGGATTGCCGATGCGATTGATGCAGGCATAGACGACCGGCAGGTGGCGCGCCGTATACTCGCTGACACGAACGCCAGCGTTGGTTTTTCCGCCGCCGACCATACGCACAAGCCAATGATCCGGCTGCGAAACGGCCTGCGACGAGCCGAATGACGAAGCCGTCAATTCGGAGCCTAACACCATGGACGCAAGGCGTTGACGGAAACCCATCAGACTTCGATCTCCATGATTCCACGCGTCTCATAGACAGACGGGCCGCCAGACGCTTCAGGGTTCCAGCTCATAAGGATCGCGGCGCAAAGCATGGCGATCACCGGGTCGATCTTGGTGCGGCCGGCTGCTTGCTTGGTGGCCATGTTGCCGTTGCCCTTGACTTCGATCTTTACGTTGCCAACCGACCAGGCCATCATCGACGAGCCGTCATGGCTGATCGTGTCATCGCTGAGCTTGTGCTCCAGACCCCACAACGCCGGCGACAGCGCCGGACCCTGGCGAAGGCGATGCAGCATCAGGCCGGTGATCTGCTTGAGCGCCAACGCATCCACGAAAGCAGCGATGTTGTTCGGATCGAAGCCGACCGCGTTCTTTTCCGGGAGCAAGCCAGCCTCGAGAAGCTGTTCCGCGATCGCCGCGATCTTCTCGATGTATTTCGACACCTCGCAGAACGTCAGCGAGCCCTCCGCCTCGAAATCGCGCAGCCGCGGCGCGATCTCCTTGCGCACATCGAGGACTTTGGGATGCGCGAAGGCATGGGTCCATACCAGCCAGCGTCGCGTCACCTTCTCGCGCCCGATGACACAGATGCCGAACAGATCATCAAGGCCGCCGCCGTCGGCTCCGACCACAGCCACCTCGGACCGCTCGATCAGCGATTCCAACGTCAGCGTCTCGTCGGCGCAATCTTCCCAGTATTCGGCGCCGCGCCAACCGTCGCCGGCCAGGCCGACACCGATCTCGATATTGAGATGCTGGCTGGCCCAGATCTGTTCAGTTTCCGCCGTCGATGAACCGTTGTTTTCATAATCGGCGATCAGGCGTCGCGGGTCGATCGAGCGACCGATGTTCGGCAGCAGATACTTCCAGTGACGCTGATTGCGCCAGAAAGCCTGGTCGCGCTGCTGATCGGGCGGGAACTCGTAGAGGACGGGAAGCAGGATCGGCTCGCTGCCACCCTTGCCATCCCGGATCTTCCTTGCCTTGTCGAGTTCATTTTTCCAGATGCCGGCCGGCTGCTCGTCGGACTGCGTGGTTATCATCAGGACCTGACCGCCCTGCATGGTGATACCGCCGCCTCTGATCTGCTGCATGACGGCCGCGGCACCCTTCTTCTTGCCGAGCTCGTGCAGTTCGTCGATGATCGTCAGGATCGGTATTTCGCCGGTGACGATGGACGTGTCGAAGGTCTTGACGTTGAGCTGCGTCCCGGTTTTGCGGCGCTCGATGCACTTCAAGTGATCCTGCACCTTGAAGATTGCATCGAGCCGGGCATCGAGCCTGATCATGCCCTGCGCCTGTTCGAAGCACCGCTCCGAAATGTTCTGGCTTGGCGCCACGATCAGCATTTGCCGATTCGGCGCTTCCTCCATGAACAGCGCGGTGAGGCCGAGGGCCGCAACATAAGTCGTCTTCGAGTTCTTCTTGGGAACCATGCAAAGCAGTTCCCACACCAGGCGTTGCTTGGTCTCCGGATCCTCGCTGGCCAGGAAGGCGCACAGGATCTCGCGGAACCATTCGCCGCACGCCTCCGACAACGGCGGATTGCCAGGCACGTCCGGCAGCTTCAGCCGGTTGAAGAACGCCAGAGCCTTGGCGGCCTTCTCCTGGTTGAGCGGAACATCGGCCATGGGCGTTTGCCCGGCCTTGATGCGCTCCCACCAGTCGGGGCACGCGAACCGCGGCAGCGCCTCAGTGTCGAGCATTCTGTGTGGCGGCTTCGCTTTCGAGTTCTGCCATCAGATCGGCGTCGGCGGCATGGGCGCGCTGCTCGTCGATCATCTTCTTGCCGACCTTGTCTTTCGAGGCCGCCGGCTGGTCGCTGCCCTTGCCCATGGAGGCCTCGATCGTCATGCGGTCGTTGCGGTCGATCATGGCGCCGAGTTCACGCAAGGCCGTGACGTTGCCGGCATTGGCTTGCTCGAGGGCGATCTCGAAGCGCCTCGCGTCGAGCCGATCGCGCATGGCGTCGCGCTCTTTCATGTCGGCTCTAAAATACCGCTTCAACGTCGCCGGCGAGATGCCAAGAGCGTTGGCGATCCGGCTGTTGACCCAGCCCAGCGCCATCAACAGCTTGACTTTGTTGCGATCTTTTTCAGTCGGCTCATACGGCGGACGGCCGCGGTTACCGAAGCCCTCACGAACCGGCTGACCGAACAGGTCAAAATTCGGCTCCATCAGAAAAAAATCTCCGAATGTGGGGGACGCGGGTCCGGCGGGGAGGGGCTTCCAGACTTTCGACCCGCCCCCCCTGGTCGGTCGGCGATGGTCAGTACCAGACGCCTCGCTGTTGCAGGCTGACCTGCTCGGCCTTCTGCGCTTCGCTGTCGTGCCATTCCTTGGACACGGCCATCAGGTTGTCTTCATCCCAGAACAGCACCTCGTCGCCACGATGTTCCTTGTCGTGGTGGATGACTGGGCTGTTCGGGGCAGGGTGCTTCCCGATCAGCAGCACGCCTGTCTTGCGGCATGTGTACATGTCGCGAAGCAGGATGCGCTCACGTACACGCTGCCAATCAGCGGTCTTATACCAGCGCCGCCAGGGCGCTGTGTTGCTGCTCATTTGTCTGGAATCTTTTCCATTGCGGTGAAGCTGGGGGTGCTTCACCTGGGTCCTGCTGGCGCTGCCACCGTATCGGTGTGCGACTCTGTCAGGGCGTCCTGGGTGGGATTCGCTACTATCCTTTATCGATCTGATCAAGCCCAAGCGTAACAGGCACAGCACGCCCGAAGATCATGACCTCGACGCGCGCGCGACCATCGTCACACAGTTCGCTGACCGTGCCGGGGAAGCTGGCGAATGGACCCTGGTTCACCCTCACCAGCTCACCCACCTTCAGCCCCTTGGCGATCTCGCCGATGGCGATCACGTTGCCTTCGAGGAAAACCTTTAATTGCAAGACTTTCTCATGCTTTACGGGGAATGGCTTCTCATCTGCACCGAGCACGCCGAGGATGCCTTTGACCGTCCTCAAACCAGCCCACGCTTCGGGCGAGGACACCACACGGACGAACATGTAACCAGGCCACGCAAGCACCTCGAGCGGCTCGCGGCAGGCCCGTTTACGCCCGCCGCGACGACGATCCGCCACCTTCATGAACGGCAACCAGTGCTCGACATTGGCCGAGGTGAGCAGGTTATCCACAGCCATTTCGGCGTGCGCATCAGTCCTGATCACGTACCAGTGCAGCGCTGATTCGCTCTGACCTGCCGCCGCAAGCAGCGCCTGGCTGCGACGTGTAGTGGCACGCACCTTGTCGATAACAGCCGTGTGCCGATCGGTCGGGCCGATCACTTCCGCATCACTCAGCCGCTTCACGTCCGCCCGCATCATGGTTTCCTCGCACCGCTTGTTCAAACGCTTCCAGCCCTGCCGGCCCGCCAGCCGGCATCCACACCCATTCGACGTTTCCGGGTGCAGGCAGCCATGGCCAGCCGCGCAGCCGGTGTGCGGCCTCCCATTCCGCCCAAAGCACGCCGCCGACACGAACCTGTTCCATCAGTTCGGCCAGCGGCTGAAGCTTGGCCGACACGGTCACGCCGTTGCCGAAGCGGGCGCGGTCGTGCATCGCGTTGACGGCCGGCCATCCGTACTTGGCCTGCCGCTCCATCAGCATGGCTTCACCGTCCAACGTGCCGGCTGCTACGGCATCGCGCTGAAAGCGGGTCAACGGCGGCATTGGTGCCTTTTCAGCGACCAACAGCTGCTTCATCCGGGCTGCCTGCCACAGCTTGCCGAAGGGTGCCGCGGTGGCTTCCTGCGCTGGCGCAGTCGCAGCCGCCAGACGCGGCAGGAACGGCACCCACATACGATCCTTGATGAAGGTGGCCACGGCGCAGGCCTGCTTGACACCAGCCTTGCGGCACTCGGCCAGGAACAGCGGCACGCACGGAGCGCACTCGGTCTGATCAGCGGCGGAAAGCTTGAACCACTCGGCCAGCATCGGCGGCTTGGGCGAGACGTCGAAGCGGTCCCATCCCTTGAACGATTTGTAGAAAAGCGCCTCTGATCTTCGTCGATCCTCGCGCTCGCGCTCTCTCTCAAAATTACTGTCAGGTTTTGCTAAACCATCAGTATTTACTAGTGTTGGATTCACCGTCGACGGCATCACCGTCGACGGGTTTTCAGTCTGCGGTAAAGATGCAACACATTCGCCGGCGGAAATGTCGCGCAGCTCGCGCGGCTCGTCGAAGATGACCAGCGAGAGCTTGCCGAAGCGCCCGTCCTCGCGCTCCTGTTCCTTGTCGGCGTAGCCGTACTTAACCAGCTCGTTGACGATCTTGCGCGCCTTGTCGCGCCCGCAGCCGCCGCGCCTGGCGATGTCGCCGAGGATGACGGTCCAGTTGTCCGGCTTCGACAGGAGATAGCCCAGCAGCCAGCGCGCCTCCATGGAGAGACGCACGTCTTCGAAGACGTGGTTCGGCACCGTGGTATAGCGGGCGTTGCGGACGCCGCGCCGGATTGTGGCTTCCTCGCTCACTCCGCAGCCTCCCGGTATCGCATCAGGTGGCCGCAATTGGCCGCTACCAGCGCCGCCGCCATCGGTGGCGAGACGCTGTTGCCGCAACAGGCGATCTGGTCGCTCTTGGGCAGCGGCTTGCCGTTGTATTCAAGGTCGATGATGTAGTCGGGCGGAAAGCCCTGCGCCGAGAACAGCTCGCGCGGCGTCAGCATGCGCATGCCGATGTCGACGATGGTGAAGAGGTCGCCCGAGATTTCCACCGTGACGAACTCGCGCTTGTCCCAGAAGCCGTGCGCGCGCATGAATG
>NZ_RZOL01000133.1:0-14780 GCF_004022985.1 Mesorhizobium sp. M7A.F.Ca.ET.027.02.1.1
CCAGAACAGATGCTGGAACAGGATCGGGCTGCCGCCGCCATGCTGCAGTTGTTCGCCCATCTCGACGATCGCCGGCATGAAGAAGGAGGTGCCGAGCGCACGGTCAAACAACATCATCACGCAGGCGACGAACAGCGCCGGGAAGGCGAGCAGCGCCATGACGGTGGCGGTGAAGATGCCCCAGACCGTCAATGGCAGGCGCATCAGCGTCATGCCCCGCGTGCGGGCCTGCAGCACCGTCACGACATAGTTCAGGCCGCCCATGGTGAAGCCGATGATGAACAGGATCAGTGAGACAAGCATCAGGATGATACCCCAGTCCTGGCCGCCTGGCGTACCGGTCATGATGGCTTGCGGCGGATAAAGCGTCCAGCCGGCACCCGTCGGTCCGCCGGGCGCAAAGAAGCTCGACACCAGAACCACCACGGCAAGCAGATAGATCCAGTAGCTCAGCATGTTGACATAGGGGAAAACCATGTCGCGAGCTCCGACCATCAGCGGGATCAGGTAGTTGCCGAAGCCGCCCAGGAAGAGCGCCGTGAGCAGGTAGACCACCATGATCATCCCGTGCATGGTGATGAACTGGTAATAGGCTTCCGGGGTGATGAAGTCGAACGTGCCGGGGAAACCGAGCTGCAGCCGCATCAGCCAGGACAGCACCAGCGCCACCATGCCGATTGCCGTCGCCGTCGCCGAATACTGGATGGCGATGACCTTGGCGTCCTGCGAGAAGATATACTTCGTCCACCAGCTGTGCGGATGGTAGAGTTCCATTTCCGGGACTTCGGCGGCCGGGACCGCATCTGCAGGCGTGATATCGACCATAGGAGGAGTTCCTCCGTGCCCTTTTCAGCGGGACCCGACAGTTTCGAGTTTTGCCGCAACTTTTAAAGCTGATGCCGTTGCCTTGCCCGGCGCCTGTTGCGCCGAGCCCGTCTGCTGGGGCGCCGACAATTGCGCGAATGTCTGCTGCTGGTCGAGCCAGGCCACATAGTCCTGCTCGGTGTCGACTATGACGATGCCATTCATCAGAGGGTGGCCTTGGCCGCAAAGCTCGGCGCACAGCACCTGGAAGGTTCCTGTCTTGGTCGGCGTGAACCAGAAATAGGTGACCGAGCCCGGGATCATGTCCATCTTGGCGCGGAACTCCGGCACGTAGAAATCATGCAGCACGTCGATCGAGCGGAGCAGCATCTTGACCGGCTTGCCGACCGGCAAATGCAAATCAGCCGCTTCGACCACGACATCGTCCTGACCGTTGGGATCGCCGGCGATCACGCCCAGCGGATTGTCCGCGGTGACCTCGCGGGTGTCGGATCTGCCAAGCTTGCCGTCCTTGCCAGGCAGACGAAAACTCCACTGCCACTGCTGGCCGACGACTTCGACCACGGTTGCGTCGCTGGGAACGTTGACGAACTGGCTCCAGACGAACAGGCCGGGAACCAGCAACGCCGTAACCCCGACCGCGGTGACGATCGTCAGCCACGATTCGAGGCGCTTGTTTTCCGGTTCGTAGGCAGCCCGATTCCCTTCCCGATGACGGAAGCGGAAGACGCAATAGGCCATGAACAGAACCACGGCGGCGAAGACGACACCGGTGATCCAGAAGGTGATGCTGATGGTGTTGTCGATATAGCCCCAGTTCGAGGCAATAGGCGTCCACCACCATGGACTCAGCAGGTGAAACAGCACCGAGCCCACAACGATCAAAACGAGTACAAGCGCTACGGCCATGTCCCGTCCTCCCGGCATTCAAAGGGCGATCGAAGCTGTCCCGGCGAATGCCAAGTTCATCATAGCTCTTTTTGCGATCGAAATTCCAGAGCCGACTATCTTGACGGGAAAAATACCGCCTTTTTGCTACAGCGACCTTCGAGAAGGGCCGTTCCTAGATCAGCAGCAGGCCCTTCATGCTCGAATAGCCCTTGCGCCCGATGATGACATGGTCGTGCACGCCAATACCCAGCCGCTTGCCCGCCTCGATGATCTCCTTCGTCATTTCTATATCGGCTCGTGAGGGGTGTGGGGTCGCCTGACGGGTGATTGTGGACCAGGATGATGGCGGTGGCCGAGAGTTCGAGGGCGCGCCTTCCAGCCCGCCTGATGAAAGCGAGCGATGGACGCGGTCATCGTCTCGTAGTGGAAGCCTTCGATATGAAGGCAGGCCGGACGTTGCTCGGGCTGGATATCCAGATTGGCTGTCAGGTCGACCTCGCCAAGCTCGAACGGTTCGCTGATGATCGTCCGGCTGCCATTGCGCTCGATGATCACGATCGCCTGGGAGAGGCGGTTGTTGGGCGTGTTGCGGATCGGCAAGGCGTGGACACCCAGTTTCGAAAGCGCGCCGAGCGCCCAATCGCTCTCTGGATCCTGGCCAACTGCTGTCGCCAGTTCAACGTCCAGCGCGTAGGGTGCTCCGATGCCGGCGGCGGCAACCGCGAGATTGGCCGCGGGGCCACCCAGCGCCTTGTCGATGTGGCTGGCGGTGATCCGGTCGTCGCGATGCGGCAGCACGTCGACGCGGCACAGGAAGTCGACACTCACCCTACCTGCGACCAGAAGTCTTGGCAGGTGATCTAGGTTCTTTGGCCTGCGTGGTGCGCGGCCCGGCAGTGAGCGCGCAAAGGAGCTCGGCCGATACATCAGCGCGGCAACCGCCTTCTCGATGCGGTCGCGCGTGCCTTCCTTCAGGCTTGCCGTTCCATTGATGAAGTTCGACACCGTGCCGATGGAGACACCGGCGGTTCGTGCGACATCCGCTATGGTCGGGCGCTTGCGTTGCAATGGCGGAGTTCCAATTGAAGCGTTTCAAAACGGTAGCAGCGAAAATGCGATGCCTCAACGGAATTGTCTTCTAAAAATCAAGAGAGCACTCCTCTCGATTGGAAGTTTAATCCAGAGATAGAGCGGACCTTGGGCCCTCTTTCCAAGATTGAACAATTTTCAAATTTTTTGGTAAAAGATTGTGCAAGCGAATTTCCTGCACTTCATTCGATCGCCCGGGCTTGATCGGACGGTCTTGGCATGCCCGCGGCCCGTCAGATCAGCAACAGGCCCTTCATGCTGGCATATCCCTTCAGCCCGACGATGATGTGGTCATGCACCGCGATGCCCAGCCGCTTGCCCGCCTTGATGATCTCCTTCGTCATTTCGATATCGGCTCGTGAGGGTGTGGGGTCGCCCTTCTGGGATGCGTAGGGAACTCTATTCGCGAGGTTCACGATTGCTCATGTTCCTTCCCGTTGAGTCGATTTGTCGCGCGACACTTAACGGTTTGCTGATTTGCCCATTGGTTTAGGTCGGCCACGGGATAGACGATGGACTTTCCAATCTTCACGAACGCTGGCTCGACGCGCATTGCTCGCCAGTTGACCAATGTCCCGGTCGAGATAGCGCCGCGACTTCGCGCAAGACTGAAAGCGGGTTCTGACCAAGGTAGAACCATCGCGGCTGCCGGCTAGAAAAAGGCCGGAGGGAAGTGCGATCATTTAGTCTGATGCTCCGGGCAGGATCAACCAGCAGGGCCCTCCGAAGGCGGAGCGAACACGGCGGATACTGTCGGCGCGCCACCACGCTGGTTACTGCCGAGCCGCCGGGAGCACCCCAGCGTAGAGTTGGCAGCGACCGATGGCCCGACAAAATGCTCCGACCGTCTCAGGCGATGACTGCTTTGCGCCCTCTTTCCGGTCATTCCGAACTGAGGCTCGATCTCCCAGAGGCGGCCTTTGCAATGAGGTCTCTCTAAAATCCGAGGTCGCGATGCGGCACCAGTCCGGCGATGCGCGCAAAAGGCGCCCGATCCACGCACGTTGGATCGGCGTGAGCCGGGCGGCAATAGTGTTAATTGCCACGGTCTAAGAAGCAACGACTATCAGGGTGGTAGTAGAAACTCGTGGGACAATTAGATTCTACTCGGCCGCGCAAGTGTAGCCTGTGAAAGTCCGCGCAAACCTCAATACACTATCGGCTAGAACTGCCCGCCGACACTGGCTCTCACGCCGTGCCTACGGCTGTCCTCGAAGCCGAAGTTGCCGGTGTAGTCCAGCCCCAACCGCATGCCGTTATTCAAGTGAAGATCTGCACCCAACCCTAGCGTGACCTGGTTCTGCGCAAAAGCTTGTGTTTGAACATTATAAATCAAGCCTTCCGGAAGATCTGCGTAACGGATATCAACGGAGCTGTCGCCCTCAAACTCGTGCATATATTCAAGCCTTAGACGCGGGGTCAGTGTGCCGACTTCAAGTGCTAAATCGGTAGACGCCGCAAAGCCCAGCGAGCCACCAAAGCTGTCAACCTGCTGCCTGCCATACGCAAGCGAGTATTCGCCGGCCCCTGTTTCCGAAAAGCCGTTCAAGATCGACGACGAGCCCGACAACCTAGCAAACGGCGTCAGCTTCCACGCTCTCAGCTGCGTGTCATACCCCGCGGTAAGCGATGCGTAAAACTGGTCACCATCTCGGTCGCCGCTCCCAAACGCACCTGAGCTCGTATCAAAACGCCTTGAGTTGAAGTCGAATGAGCCATAGCCGATCAACGCATCGACAAAGAAACTCGGTGTTGCCATAAAACTTCCGTAGATAGCCGCGCTTATCGCTTCGCCGTCGCTAGTCGTGCCGTTTGTACCTATGTCACTGCTGTCGGTACTGTAGCCCAAAGAAATGCCGCCAACGAAACGCTGGCTGAAACGGTAGTCGACACCTGCCGTGAGATTGTAAGCGATCGAGTCACGCCCAGCCTCGCCTGCACGGTCAGTACTGCCAACATCGACCGAGCCACTCGTCCACATCGACAGGCCGAGCTTCTGCGCGCCGTCATCACAAAGTTCGTTGAGTTGCGGCGTTGACAGTCTCTCGGTGCCGCCATCAGCGTCAGGACCGGAAAGCTGAACAGTGTTGGCAAGAAACTGGCGGCAGCTCTCGTCGTGCAGAGCCGCCATGCGCCGGTTGATGTTGTCCATCTGGCTCTGGGCGAACTGCTGCGCAGCCTGCGCCTGCGCCGTTAACAATCCGCGCACATCTGGATCGGTCGATGGATCGGGCCGCGCCTGCACGGTAATCGTCACGGTTGCGGGGTCGGATACGCCACCCGGCCCCGTTAGCGTGTAGTTAACGACTACGACCCCTTCGAACACAGGTGTTGCGTCAAACTGCAGAGCGTAATTGGGCGCGCCAACGATGGTTGAGACACCGCCCTCCACGGGAAGACTGGACACGATAGTTGCCGCCGAGAACGGCCCCCCGGTCGCGCCGGGAGTCAATGGCACAGTGACAGTCGCACCCGCCAAAACAGTGGCCGTCAAGTTCGGTGCCGTTGGCGGAGCGGCATCGTCGTTGAGGATCGTGCCAAGCCCCTGACCATCGGCGATGGTGACATTGACCGGGTTGCTGAGATTGAGCGTAAACGTCTCATCCGGCTCGAAAATCGTGTCGCCATTTACCGGGACATTGATTGTCGCCGTCGTGGCACCAGGCAGAAACGTAAGGCCCACAGACTGAGCCACATAATCGGAACCTGCAGTCGCTGTACCGTCGGCCGTCCCCACCTGCACGCTGATAGAGTTAGCGCTCGCGCTGCTCAGTGTCACCGCAAACTGGGCTGACGTGGTCCCCGCATCGCCCTCGACAATGGCAACGTCGCCGACCGAGATCGTTTGTGCAAAAGCCGGGTTAGCCGCGGCCGCTGCGAATGCCAGAACGCACAATGGAACAGTGAAGCATGACCGAGACGCGCGCAGTAACCACGAATAAATCAAATAAAACTGCATCGGCCACCCCTCCGAGAGCGATTCGCATTAAATCTAGTGACAGGCACATCACCAGCCATCGCCAATAAAAATTGTTGGATTTTGCAGTTATGTGGCAATCGTGCAACATGCCCCGATCACCTTTGGCTGCAGCTAGCTAGGAGCAGCGGTGCGTAAGTATTGAACTAAGACTGCAAGCGCCAGCCCGCGCTATTTGCATAGCTCTCTAGCAAGCCCCGCAGCTTTCGCGACCGGCTGGATGCCTCAGCTTGAGCAGACTCGGCCTGGATATTGCGAAAACGTTCGCGCTTCACCGGGGACTCCGACCAATGTCCTTCCAGCGTTTTGTCTGTGTCCACTCCGATGCCGATGCGGATGTTCACGTGCAGCACGCGCTTGTTAAGCCGGGCGAGCAAGGTCAGTTCGCTCATCGGCGTCTCACCGAAGCACTAACCAACCGGCGCCAGCTTTGCGCCGCATATCGGTCAGTGCGGCGATTTCGCGGGTACTGAAAACCGACACCACCATATGACAGAGCTGCAGGCCTAGTTACCGGGGAAGCAGCGGCGGATGCGATCAGACCTACACCGAAAAGCCCGGTCACAACGCGCTGATCAACAAGACCTTTTCCGACGCCGAGAAGCAGTTGAGCCAGTACGATGCTGTCTACTGCGCCAGCGGTCGTGGCCCCGAATATATCCGCACCGACAAGCGCGTGCAGGCGATGGTGCGTCATTTTCACGAAGCGAAAAAGCCGATCTTCACGATCTGCCATGGCGTCCAGATTCTGATTGCGGTCGACGGCGTCGTCCGCGGCAAGAAGGTGGCGGCGCTCGCGGCTTGCGAGCCGGAGGTGACGCTTGCTGGCGGCACCTACATCGATCTATCTCCCACCGATGGCTATGTGGACGGGACGATGGTGTCGGCCAAAGGTTGGACGGCGCTTGCGGCGTTCATCCGTGAATGCCTGAAGGTGCTGGGAACGGAAATCCGCCACGCCCGAGCCTTTTGCCGGGTCTCGGCGCCAGCGCCCCAGCTGAGCGCCGGTCCCTGCATTTGCCGGCGCGATCGGCGTTGAGCGTCGCGCCAAATGCGCATGGCAGGCCAGGCAGGTAGCATCAAGCTTCAGATCAGCAGCAGGCCCTTCATGCTGGAGTGGCCTTTCCTGCCGATGATGATGTGGTCGTGGACGGCAATGCCAAGCGGTTTTGCCGTCTCGATAATCAGCTTCGTCATCTCGATGTCGGCGCGCGACGGCGTCGGGTCGCCTGACGGGTGATTGTGGACCAGGATGATGGCGGTGGCCGAGAGTTCGAGGGCGCGCCTGACCACCTCGCGCGGATAGACGGGGGTATGGTCGACGGTGCCTGTCTGCTGAACCTCGTCGGCGATCAGCGCGTTCTTCTTGTCGAGGAACAGGATGCGGAACTGCTCGCGCGCCTCGAAGGCCATGACCGACCGGCAATAGGCAAGAAGCTGTGTCCAGGACGAGAGGACTTCGCGACCCTGCACCTCTCCGCGCGCCATGCGCTGCGCGGTTGCCGCGACGATCTTGAGATCGAGCGCCACCGCAGGGCCAATGCCCTTGATTTCCTGCAAGAGGCCAACCGGCGCCCCGAGCACTTCGGCCAGCGTGCCGAAGCGCGCCAGCAGCGCCTTGGCCGCCGGTTTGGTGTCGGCACGAGGGATCAGGCGAAAAAGCAGAAGTTCCAGAAGTTCGTAATCGGGCAGGGCGTCCGGACCCGCCAGGGCAAAACGCTCGCGCAGTCGGTCGCGGTGACCGAGGTAATGCGGCTTTTCGTCGAGCGTCGCCTTGGCTTTCGCCGCAGGCCGCATCGGCGCTTCGGAGAAGAAACTCCGCTCGTCGTCGTCGTTTGTGTTCCCCATACACCGCCCACATTGCTCCAGCGCAGACATTAGAACTGTTCTGGCCGGGATTGAAACAGTTCTGTTCCCCGATCGCGAGACGCCCCACGGCAGATCGTGGCTATGGCTTTCTCATACGGCAAGATGAAACCACGATTGCGCAACAAAACTTAACATCACTTAACGCATGCGGCCACTTTCACCTGACATGTTGGCGCCATCGGAGGCTCGTTGCCTCGCTATACTGGAGCACGCATGTTCACCAAAATTGACTCTGGACTGTTTGCCCGCCGGGCATCTCTTGCGGCCATGGCAATCCTGCTTTCAGCCCATTCGGAGGGCGCGCTCGCGGCCGACGCCATTGCCGTCGATACCGACGATTTCACCCCGCCGCCCGAGCCTTCCCGTTTCGGGCGCATCGAACGGAAACTGTCCGACTGGCATGTCGTGGTCGGCGGCGGCGCCATCATCGTCCCCAAATACGAAGGCAGCAATGAGTTCAAGATCATGCCGGTGCCTTTCGTCACGGCGACATTCCTCGACACGGTGACGATCGACCCGACAGGTGCCAACATCGCCGTCTATGAACAAGGACCGTTCGCGTTCAGCGCTCGGCTTGGCTACGAGATGGGCCGCAAGGAAGACGACTCCGACCATCTGCGCGGCTTGGGGGACGTCGACATGGGCGCGACGGTCGGCGTGAAGGCAGCGGCGAAGTTCGGTCCGGCCGAAGTATTCGCGCAACTCGACAAGACCATCGGCGGCAGCGATGGCCTTGAGGGCAGGGTGGGGATCGAGGTGACCCGGCCTCTGTCTCAATCGTTGATGATCGGCGCCAGCGCGTCCGCCGTCTTCGCCGACGAAAATTACATGCAGGCCTATTTTGGTGTCACGCCCGAACAATCGGCTCGCTCGGGGCTGGCGCGCTATGATGCCGGTGCCGGTTTGAAGCGCGCCGATTTTTCGATTTCCGCCACATATATGCTCGACGAGAGCTGGATGGTGCGCGGCGAAGCGGGGGCCGGTGTTCTCTTGGGTGACGCTGCCGACAGCCCTGTTGTCGTCGAAAAGATCCAGCCTTCAGGGATGCTTCTCGTCGGATATCGGTTCTGACGCCTACCCAGGCACCAAATGCAGGCTAGACAAACTCCGGAATGGCACAGCAACGGCACCAAAGCGATTTGAGCGCCGAATCCAGGTCGGCAAGGCAAGGTTCGCGCATCCTCATTGTCGAAGACGATCTTGAGATCGCGCGCATGCTGGGCGAGACGCTCACCGACAACGGCATGATCGTGGAAATTGCCGAGAGCGGCGTCCAGATGAACGCCGCGCTTCGCAACCAGAAATTCGATCTCATCGTGCTCGATGTCATGCTGCCGGGCGAAAACGGTCTCAACATCTGCCGCCGTCTTCGGGCCGGAACCAACATTCCGATCCTGATGCTGACCGCGCTCGGTGAGGAAATCGACCGCATCTTCGGGCTGGAAATCGGCGCCGACGACTATGTGACGAAACCGTTCAGCGCGCGCGAATTGACGGCCAGGATACGGGCGCTGCTGCGCCGCACAGCCTATGCTCCAGACGAGCGGGACTGGTCGAAGGTGCTTCGTTTCAACGGCTGGCGCCTCGATCCAATACGCCGGCAATTGCATGACCCCAACAATGCGCGGGTTACGACCACGACGCATGAATTCGACCTGTTGCTTGCCTTATGTCGCAATGCGGGCCGGGTTCTCTCTCGCGAGGAACTTCTGGGCGTAACCCATGCCGGGCTCGCGGGGCCGATCGAGCGTAGCGTCGATGTCCATATCAGTCGAATCCGCAGGAAGATCGAAAAGGATGCGCGCGATCCGGTGCTTTTGAGGACCGTTCGGTTGGGTGGCTATATCTTCACCGCGACGGTGGAGGAAGCATGAGTGATATCCTCCGCCGTTTCCTGCCGCAGTCCGTGCGTGGGCAGTTTGTGGCGATCATTTTCATCGCGGTGATCGTGATCATGTTCGTCGGTTCGGTCGTTGAGAGTTTCATAGAGAACGTCGACCTTCCCGCCGCGGAAGATAACGCAAGGCGTGCAGGCGTTGTTGCTGCCTTGTTGCAAGAAACGCCGGCGGAGGCGCGTGGCGCAATTCTGGCGACAGCAAAGCGGGCCGGCTTTGATTTCGAGATATTGCCCAAGGACCAGATAGCCGGCATTCCCCAGTCCTATCTGCAATGGCGAAGTGTCGAATGGCTTTTGCGTATCGACAGGGGGACGGTTGATGGACGCTGGCTAAGGATCGGCGGCCGATACGCGTTTGTCATCGACTTGGACCAGCAGGACGTCCTGGCCCATTTTGGCATGCCCGATTCCTGGCTGACATCGGGGCTCGTCCGTGCCTCGTTCTACAGGTTCATGGCTTTCGTCGCCTTGCCCGTGCTGATCTGGCTGTTTGCGGTTTGGGCCGTGACGGATCCATTGAAGCGCATCTCGGCAGCAGTCGGTTCGGCCGAGATTGAGAATGGCGACCAGCTCTTCGTCGAACACGGCTCCATTGAAATGGTGGGATTGGCGCGCGCCCTGAACAGGATGAGGACGCGCATCCGCACGATGATCGAAAACCGCACGCGCATGTTGCGCAGTGTCAGTCATGATCTGCGCACGCCGTTGACGCGGCTGCGGCTTCGCGCCGAGCGTATGGATGATGGCCCCATCCGAACCGCAATCCTGTCCGATGTCCAGCACATCGAAATCTTGATCGACGAGACCCTGACCTATCTGCGCAACGATGTTTCGACGGAGAAGCTGCAGCTCGCCGACATTGCCAGCGTTCTGCAAACCGTCTGCGCCGAGTTCTCCGATGTCGGATTTCCTGTCTCATATTCCGGGCCGGACCGGCTCCTGGGCTGGTGCAAGCCCAATGCATTGGCGCGTGCGATCGCCAATCTCTGCGACAACGGGGTCAAATTCGCTGGCAACGTCACGGTCGCCTTGACAGCGACCGGCACGGCGGCGCGCATCACGGTAGGGGACGACGGGCCGGGTATTCCGATGACGGCACGCGCCCGTGTTTTCGAACCATTCTTCAAGGAAGACGCGTCGCGCGGCATTGCATCGAAGCATGGCTTCGGTCTGGGCCTCTCGATCGTTGCCGACATCGTCCAGGGCCACGGCGGCAGGATCGAATTGCAGGACAACCAGCCCAGCGGACTGGTCGTCACCATCGACCTGCCGAATGCCGCTGGCGTGCAGTCGGCATAGACGGCCTCCTGCCGGGTAGACGCGCTCTAAGCCGGCAGGCCGGGGCGATCGAGCTTTTTGGGCGACAGCGTGAAAATCTCGCACCCTGTGTCGGTCACGCCGATCGTGTGCTCGTACTGCGCCGACAGCGAGCGGTCGCGCGTCACCGCAGTCCAGCCGTCCGACAGAACCTTCACATGCGGCCTGCCCAGATTGATCATCGGCTCGATGGTGAAGATCATGCCTGGCCGCATCTCGACGCCTTCATTGGCGCTGCCGTAATGCAGGATGTTCGGCGCGTCATGGAACAACTGGCCGACGCCGTGGCCGCAGAAGTCGCGCACCACCGAGCAGCGCTCGCCTTCGGCAAAGGTCTGGATGGCGGCGCCGATGGCGCCGGTGCGGGCGCCCGGCCTGACCGCTGCAATGCCGCGCATCAGGCATTCATGCGTGACTTCGAGCAGGCGCTCGGCGGCGCGCTTGATCGTGCCGACCGGATACATGCGCGAAGAATCGCCGTGCCAGCCGTCGAGGATATAGGTGACGTCGATGTTGACGATGTCGCCATCCTTGAGCGGCTTGTTGTCGGGAATGCCATGGCAGACGACATGGTTGATCGAGGTGCAGGACGATTTCGTGTAGCCGCGATAGTTGAGCGTCGCCGGCAGCGCGCCGTGGTCCATGCCGAATTCGAAGACGAAGCGGTCTATTGCTTCGGTGGTGACGCCGGGCTGGACCATCGGCACCAGCTCGTCGAGGCAGCGTGCGGTGAGATCGCATGCCTTGCGCATGCCGGCAAAGCCGTCCTCGCCATAGAGGCGGATCTGGCCGGTATTTCTGAGCGGGGCCGTGGCAGCGTCGAGATAGGTGACCATTTTGTCCGTGTAGCGGGTAGGGCTCTGCAGGAGAGCCAGCGTGAAAATTTCCCCAGATTTGGCACTTGAGGGCAAAAGGTTCAAGGAAGAACTGTCTGATGCGGCCGCGCGCTTCCCGATATTTGCCTCGCAAGGGCGATGTCTTGCCGGTTTTTGCCCGGTTTGCTTCCCTTTCTGGCCATGGTGCGTTAGGGCGGGTGATGTTTTCGAGATCGCGTCCCTTCGCGGCGGCCAGGCAAACCGGATGGCCTGAAGCGCCGCTGACGGCAGCGTGCTCATGCCTGATGGGCATGGTGCTGCTCGCGATGCTGTGCTTCGGCCTGCCGGTGGCGTCAGGCTTTGCGGGGTCTGCGCCAAGCGGTGTCAGCGTCGGTGTCGAGCGGTCGGGCGAAGTGGCGGCGCTGCTGCGTGTCACCGGCAAGGCGCAAGCGCTGGAGGTTCGTGCCGGCCGTCCGGTCCTGGTCAAGTTCGCCGGCGGCCACCCCGCGCTTCCGGTCCCCGACGCTGTTTTTCTTTGGGCCGAACGGCCATCGCAAAGAGCGATGGTTTCGGGATATGGGGCCGCCTCGGTTCCCGGGGCGAGCACCAACCAGCCGCGCGCACCCCCGACCATCACGGCCTGAGCGGCCCAGGGCCGTACCCCCACCTCATCGCTATTCCTGTTCGCGTAGTGATCGTGCGGCGGCTGTCGGTCGCGCGGCGGTCGCGCGGCGCGTCATTTCCGGATTTTTTCAATGCAACAACGCATCAAGACCTTCAAAACCCTGTCGCGCGTGGCCTCGGCTGCCGCGTTCCTCTGCGTCCAGGCGCTCATCTGCATCGGAACCGTCTATTGGGCGGTTGCCGAGACGCTCGGCCTGTCGGCGATGGCGGCCCTTGTTCTCGGCGGCATCTTCGCCGTGCCGACGGTATTTGTACTGATCACCGCCAGTCGCATGGCCTTCGACGCGGAGACGGATCCGGCGAACCAGTGAGCATATGTCACCCCAGGACAGATCTCGGGTGCGCGATTTGTTTGGCGCGACATGGCGGCCCGCGACCCAAGTGACGACACATTTCTGGGCCAGAGGCCGGTCAAAGCAACTTTTGACGACGAACGGCGTTGCCTCGGCGATGCCGTTCGGGAGACAGGAAATGGATAGACTGCAATTCGAGGTGCCTGTGCGCATAGCGCCTGGACCCGGTCTGCCAGTCGAGGAAATCTATGGCGTCGAACAGGCGCTCGATTTTCTCCAGGACTGGCCTGCGCGCCGTCAGGGCCCGATCTATCAGAAAGCGTTCAACGCCTGCTTTGGCGCCACGGTGGACGTGGTCAAGACCGAGGATGCCTGCCGGGCGTTCATGGCGTTTTGCCGCGCCAGTGGACTGATGGCCAGGGACATGATGACGCCGCGCAAGCGCGGCGGTGAGGCGAGGGCGCTCCAGGCCTGAGGGCTGTGCCCTGTTCGATGCCCGATCAAAACACCGGCGATCGTGTTTGAACGCACGCGGCAATGTCGTGAGCGCGCCGCTGCGCGCGTTTCGTCCCGACGACTGCACCGCACCAAGGCCGGCCCTGTTAAGCTTCCGTTTCCATCTTCCCGGCTACGCCTTTGCTTGTTGGCAATGGTTGATTCGTTGCGTCAGTCTCATGGTTTGGAAGATGTCCCCAGAAAAAGTCCGTGCATTCCCGATCGACCGTCAGGTATTCTTGGTCAGGGAGGTTGCCGCCAAGCTCGGCAATCTGCATGGCGAGACCGCCACCTCGTTCTGGAGAGCCAAGGCGTCGGAGTTGCTCGATCTCGTCGTCGGGTCCGGCAGGGACAGAACGGCAGCCAGCGATGAAGTGCGCAGGTTTTTCCTGGCCGTGCAGCGAGAGATGTTGGCTGATACGGTCGCAGAGTCGATGCCAATTCTTTCCGCTTGAAGTAAATCCTGAACCTCCAGCCTCAATACATGCTTCAATAATTTGTAAATACGTTTGCTCCGGTGTGGTTTTCGGAGACCCGGTCGTTGTTCGCGCGGTCTCGGCTGCGAATCCGGCAATTTCCCGCCGGCCTTGAGGGGCGGCCCACTTTGAGACATCGACGCGCTTGCGCGTAGGTCAGCCAGCGAAACACTTTTTTTTGAAGCCAATCGACCACTGCTCAAAAATGCAACGAACTTTTTAGCCATTCGTTCATTTATGCGTGCTTTCTAATTTAATCCATGGCCTTGAGTAGCTTCACCCGTGTTCGGCTTGTAATGGACGCCCTGCGCCGGAGCACGGGCGCAAATGTCGCCACCATTTTTGCCCTCACCTTGCCGGTCGTTGTCGGCGCTGCGGGCTTCGGCGTCGAGACCTCCTATTGGTACTACAACAGCCTGAGATTGCAGGCGACGGCCGATGCAGCCGCCTATGCCGGTGCGCTCGAACAGATTTCGGGTTCCGACAAGCCGACGATCGTCGCGGCCGCGACCCAGTCCGCGGCGTCGAACGGACTGGGTTCGGGCACGATCGTCGTCAATACGCCGCCGGCGTCCGGACCGAATACGGCGAAAAAAGCGGTCGAGGTGATCGTCGGCCAGCAGCTCGACCGGATGTTCACCCTGATCTTCACGCAGGACAAGGTCCCCGAACAGGCGAGGGCGGTGGCCGTCATTACCGATGCCTCGAGTGCCTGCATGCTCGCGCTCGATCCGTCCGCTTCGCAGGCGGCGCTGTTTTCCGGCAGCACCAGCGTCAAGCTCAACGGCTGCTCGGTCATGTCCAATTCGATCGCTTCGGACGCCATCAAGCTTCAGGGCTCGGCTGGTCTGCAGGCCGATTGTCTTATATCGGCGGGCGGGGTCTCTCTCAGCAATCCCGTCACCACCGTCTGCGCGGCCCCGATCACCCAGGCACTGCCTGCCGGCGATCCCTTTGTCGACCTGCCGGCCCCAGTGGCCGCAACCCCCTGCCAGAACGACAACAAGGCGACGCTCGGTCCAGGCACCTATTGCAGCGGCATGAACCTGAAGGGCAATGTCACGCTTTCGCCCGGCGTCTATGTCGTCCAGGGCAGTTTCAAGATAAACGCCAACGCAGCCATCACCGGCAGCGGGGTGACCATCTTCATGT
>NZ_RZOL01000134.1:0-14708 GCF_004022985.1 Mesorhizobium sp. M7A.F.Ca.ET.027.02.1.1
ATTTTCGGCTGTCCGTCCGGCGACCAGCGCGACCTCGACTTCGCCAACAAATACGGCCTGCCGGTGATTCCGGTGGTGATGCCGGAAGGCGAGAATCCGGCGACGTTCCAGATCATCGACGAAGCCTATGTCGATGACGGCGTGATGATCAATTCGCGCTTTCTCGACGGCATGAAGCCGGATCAGGCTTTCGACGAAGTCGCCAAACTGCTGGAGCAGAAGACCATCGGCAACCGGCCGATGGCCGAGCGCAAGGTGAATTTCCGCCTGCGCGACTGGGGCATTTCGCGCCAGCGCTACTGGGGCTGCCCGATCCCGATGATCCATTGCGAGGCTTGCGGCGTGGTGCCGGTGCCGAAGGTGGACCTGCCGGTGAAGCTGCCCGACGATGTCGATTTCGATCGCCCGGGCAATCCGCTCGACCGGCATCCGACATGGCGCCATGTGAAATGTCCGCAATGCGGCAGGGATGCGCGGCGCGAAACCGACACGATGGACACGTTCGTCGATTCGTCGTGGTACTTTGCCCGCTTCACCGCGCCGTGGGCGCATGAACCGACCGATCCCAAGGCGGCCAACGAATGGCTGCCGGTCGACCAGTATATTGGCGGGATCGAGCACGCGATCCTGCATCTGCTCTATTCGCGCTTCTTCACCCGCGCCATGCGCGAGGCCGGCCATGTCGATCTGGCCGAGCCGTTCAAGGGCCTGTTCACGCAAGGCATGGTGGTGCACGAAACCTATCGCGTCGGCTCGGCATCGAATGGCCGCTGGCTGGCGCCCACCGAAGTTCGGCTGGAGGACGTCGACGGCAAGCGCAGCGCCATCGACATCGCCACCGGCGAGGCCGTCACCATCGGCCCGCTGGAAAAGATGTCGAAATCGAAAAAGAACACGGTGAGCCCGGAAGACATCACCGATGGCTACGGCGCCGATACGGCGCGCTGGTTCATGCTGTCCGATTCTCCTCCCGAGCGCGATGTCGAGTGGACCGACGATGGCGCTGCCGGTGCGCATCGCTTCATCCAGCGCATCTGGCGCCTGGTGTCGACGGCGGCCGAAACACTGGCCGGCATCAAGCCCTTAGCGGCCAGCAGCGGCGAGGCCGCGGTGGTTTCCAAGGCCGCGCACAAGATCCTGAAGGCGGTCGGAGAGGATATCGAGAAGCTCGCTTTTAACCGCGCCATCGCCCGCATCTACGAACTGGCCAACGCGCTGACCACGCCGCTCAACGAGGTGGCCGAAGGCAAGGCCGATGCAGCGTTGAAAGGCGCCTGTCGGCAGGCGGTGGAGATTCTCGTGCATCTGATCGCGCCGATCATGCCGCATCTGGCCGAGGAGTGCTGGGCAACGCTTGGCGGCACCGATCTCGTTGCCGAACGGCCTTGGCCGGTCTTCGATCCGGCGCTGGTGGTCGACAACGAAGTCACCTATCCGGTACAGGTCAACGGCAAGAAGCGGGGGGATTTGACAATTGCCCGCGACGCGGACCAAGGTGCGGTCGAAAAAGCGGTATTGGCTCTCGACTTCGTGCAGAAAGCACTTGAAGGTAAGGCTCCGCGCAAGGTGATCATCGTGCCGCAGAGGATCGTCAATGTCGTTGCCTGATCGGGAAAAGACAGAGTTGAGCCATTTGCTGCGCCGCATTGCGCTTGCCGGCCTGATAGGTTCGCTCGCGCTTGTCTCGGCCTGCACGGTGCGGCCGCTCTATTCGAGCGCGCCACTGTCGGGTTCGCAGGCCAGTGCCAGTGCCGAACTGGCGTTGATCGGCATCAAGCCGGTCAATACGCGTTACGGCCAACAGGTGCGCAACAATCTGATTTTCGGGTTTGGACGAGGCGCCGGCGAGCCGGCCTCGCCGATCTATTCGCTCAATCTCGGCGTGACCGAAGCGGTCGAGTCCGCGGCACTCGTGCAGGTCGGAACGGATGAAGACGAACCGACCGCCGGTTCCGTGACGCTGACCGGCAGCTATACGCTGGCCGATGCGAAGACCGGCGTGGTGATCGCATCCGGCAAGCGTTCGATCACCTCGTCCTTCGACAGGCCGCGTCAGGAATTCGCCGCATACCGGGCGCAGATTGACGCCGAGAATCGCGCTGCGCGAGAGTTGGCGGAAGCGCTGCAGCTGTCCATTGCCCAGGACCTTGTCCGGCACGGCAAGACCGGCTAGCGCACCTCATCGCTTCACGGAAACGGTCCGGCGCCCCAGGCATGATGGGGTGATCGCGGGATCATGACCAGATTCCCGAACAGAGCCAGATTCCCGAACAGGGATTGTCCGAAGATACCCATCGAGCTGCTGCGGCACGGCGAGTAGATCGCGCCACCGGCGTGGATGCGGCGAGAACGACGATCGTGCCGTGTCGCTCGCAGATTACCACGAAGATTTTGGTGCCCAGGATGGTCGGCGATCCATCCGGGAAGCAACTGTTAACCACTCGCTCCCTATTGCTCGGCAGACATTTCAGAGTGAGTCTTGAGAATGGAAGCCAAGCGTTTTTCCCGGGTCAATTTATCGACGGCCGCATCGCCTGATGATCCCGAGGGGAAGCGCTCCGAGAGCATCGGCGACAGGGGTGGTCAGCGAGGTTCTTCTGCGGCAGGCGACCTTGATCGTCCGGCTCGCAAGGAGCCGGGCGGCCGGCAGCCCGCCACACGCCAGGCCGGCTATTCAGCGCCGGTGGTCGATCTCGGTGGCAACAAGCGGCCCTATATGGAGCCGCGGGGTGGCTCGGACGACACGCTTTCGAAAATCGGCGATATCGAGAGCCCTGCCTGGCAGGAATATTTCTTCCTTGCACCCAACGTGCGTTTTACACGCACGCCGGACTATGAGGCCAGGAAGCATCGTCCGCAGCACGAGCGTGTTGTCGAACACGCCGCGACGCGCCCAGCAGAGCAAGCCGTTGCGCAATCCATGATCAAAGGGGCGTCCTCCGCGCCTTCGCTCCTGGCATTGCCGGCTTCGGTGAAAAGCCCTGCTTCCCAGCCGCTGGCCGGCCACGCCACGCAAGGGCCACTGCCGCCGGCTGCTGCTTTTGTTGCCGCGGGGCGCGCCAGGGAGAAGGTGCCAGCCGTTGCGCCGATGCCGCCGAGGACGGCCGCAACGGGGCAGGCATCCGCGCGTGCGTCCGTTGCTCCGGGCGGCCCGATCAAAACGACCACTTCCGAAAGGCTGCGCTGGCCGTATCTTTCGGATCATGCCTTCTTCGAGGCCATGGCCCCCTATCTGGTCGACGTTTCGTCGCCGGCCCGGCAGACCGGTCCAGCGTCGCCTGCGCCGCTCGCCGCGGCGCCAGTCACCGCTATGCCGATCGATATTCGCCCAGGGACCGATGCCACCGCATTGTTTCGTGTCATCGACTGCCTTCCGGGCCAAGCCTTGAAGCCGTTGCCGGATGCTTGGCCGGCCAATTCGAACCAGGCCGTCGCCCAACCCGGCGTGCCGGCGAGCGATGCGCCGTCGCCGGTCCAGCCTGTCGCAATCCCAGCCGCCAAAAGCGACGCCGTTTCCGCCTCGGCCGCGCCAATTGTGAACGTCCCTGCCAGGGCCGTTGCCGCCCGCTCTGCGCGCTTGCCTGGGGCTGGAAAGGTCGTGCTGTCAACCGCGGGCGATCCCTATGAGCTTCCCTCGGAAGAGCTGTTGCAGCAGCCACCGGAGGGACAAGGCTTCTACATGTCGCAGGAGCGGCTCGAGCAGAATGCCGATCTGCTGGAAAGCGTGCTCGAGGACTTCGGCGTGCGTGGCGAGATCATTCATGTTCGCCCAGGCCCGGTGGTCACGCTCTATGAGTTCGAGCCGGCGCCGGGCGTCAAATCTTCTCGCGTCATCGGGCTTGCCGACGATATCGCCCGCTCCATGTCGGCGATTTCGGCGCGCGTCGCCGTCGTGCCTGGCCGCAACGTCATCGGCATCGAGCTCCCGAACGAGACGCGCGAAACCGTCTATTTCCGGGAGCTGATCGAATCGGAAGGCTTCCGCAAGACCAGCTGCAAGCTGGCGCTTTGCTTGGGCAAGACGATCGGCGGCGAGCCGGTGATCGCCGAGCTGGCGAAGATGCCGCATCTGCTGGTGGCCGGAACCACCGGTTCTGGCAAGTCGGTCGCCATCAACACCATGATCCTGTCGTTGCTCTATCGGCTGAAGCCGGAAGAATGCCGGCTGATCATGGTCGATCCCAAAATGCTCGAACTCTCCGTCTATGACGGCATTCCGCATCTTCTGACGCCCGTCGTCACCGATCCCAAGAAGGCCGTCACGGCGCTCAAATGGGCCGTGCGCGAAATGGAGGACCGGTATCGCAAGATGGCGCGGCTCGGTGTGCGCAACATCGACGGCTACAACGAGCGTGCCGCTCAAGCCCGCGACAAGGGCGAAACCGTCGTCATGACCGTGCAGACCGGCTTCGAAAAGGGCACCGGCGAACCGCTTTTCGAACAGCAGGAAATCGACCTTGCGCCGATGCCCTACATCGTCGTCATCGTCGACGAGATGGCCGACCTGATGATGGTCGCCGGCAAGGAGATCGAAGGCGCGATCCAGCGACTGGCGCAGATGGCGCGCGCTGCCGGCATTCACCTGATCATGGCAACGCAGCGCCCCTCGGTCGACGTCATCACCGGCACGATCAAGGCCAACTTCCCGACCCGGATTTCCTTCCAGGTGACATCGAAGATCGACAGCCGCACCATCCTGGGCGAGCAGGGCGCCGAACAATTGCTTGGCCAGGGCGACATGCTGCACATGATGGGCGGCGGGCGCATTTCGCGCGTGCATGGGCCGTTTGTTTCCGACGCCGAGGTCGAGCATGTGGTCGCGCATCTCAAGGCGCAAGGGCGCCCTGAATATCTGGAAACCGTGACGGCCGACGAGGACGAGGAAGAAATCGAAGAAGACCAGGGCGCGGCCTTCGACAAGGGATCCGTCGCAGCCGAAGACAGTGATGCGATCTACGACGAGGCGGTGAAGGTGGTGGTGCGCGACAAGAAGTGCTCGACGTCCTACATCCAGCGCCGCCTCGGCATCGGCTACAACCGCGCCGCGTCCCTGGTCGAGCGTATGGAAAAGGAAGGCCTGGTCGGCGCACCCAACCATGTCGGCAAACGCGAAATCATCATGGGCCGGCGCCAGCCGGCAAGCGCGCCCGAGGACGATGGCACGGACTGATCGGCAGCCCGCTTGAAGCGCACATCAAAAAGGCCGGTTGCCCGGCCTTTTTTATTACAAGCGATTGGTCTCAGCCGATCGCCATTCTCAGCCGATCGATTGGCCGGTCTTTGCCCAGTCGGCTAGGAACTGTTCCAGGCCCTTGTCGGTCAGCGGGTGCTTGACCAGCGCCTTCAGGGTCGCCGGCGGCGCGGTCACGACATCGGCGCCGATGAGGGCCGCCTGCTTGACGTGGTTCACGGTGCGCACCGAAGCGACGAGGATCTCGGTCTGGAAATCGTAATTGTCGTAGATCTGCCTGATCTCCTGGATCAGCTCCATGCCGTCGATGCCGATGTCGTCGACGCGGCCGACGAAGGGCGAGATGAACGAGGCACCGGCCTTGGCCGCCAGCAGCGCCTGGTTGGCCGAAAAGCACAGCGTGACGTTGACCAGGCGGTTCATCTCGGTGCGGATCGTCTTGCAGGCCTTGAGACCGTCCAGCGTCAGCGGCACCTTGATGCAGACATTGTCGGCGATCTTGGCCAGAACCTTGGCCTGCTGCATCATCTCGGAATATTCAGTGGCGGTGACTTCAGCCGAGACCGGACCCTTGACGATGTCGCAGATCTCTTTGGTCACGTCGGCGATCTTGCCGCCGGATTTGAGGATCAGCGACGGATTGGTGGTGACGCCGTCGAGCAGCCCCAGATCATTCAGCTCACGGATATCCTTGACGTCGGCGGTGTCGACAAAAAATTTCATGGCGGGTCTCCTGAAGATTTTCATGTGCATGTCATGCACATTCGGGGTCGGCCTTTGATCTAGACCAAAGTCAGGGCAAGGTCACGCCTCATGATCGAAGATTCGCCCTTTGTCGCAGCCGCACCGGTGCTGGTGCCGATGCCCGCCGAACGCCCCTACACCTATGCCGTGCCGGCCGGCATGCGCGTGGTGCCGGGCTCGATCGTGCGCGTGCCGCTCGGGCCGCGGCAGGTCGCCGGCATCGTCTGGGATGGCGCGGTCGAGAAGGTCAACGCGAAAAAGCTGCGCCCCATCGAACAGGTCTTCGACTGCCCGCCGATCGACCACGCGATGCGCCGTTTCGTCGACTGGGTGGCGCAGTACACGCTGTCGCCTCCGGGCATGGTGGCGCGCATGCTGCTCAGGGCGCCGGAGGCTTTCGACCCCGAACCGTGGATCGAAGGGTTGCAGCGCACGCTTCTCGCACCCGACCGGATGACGGGCGCCAGGCAGCGTGTGCTGGAGACGGCCGAAGGCGGCCTTGCCTGGACGCGCTCCGGCCTCGCTCACGCCGCCGGCGTGTCGTCGACGGTGATCGACGGGCTGAGGGCGCAAGGCGTGTTCGAGACCGTGATGATCCCGCCGCGCCCGGTGGTGGCCGCGCCCGATCCCGGCTACGCCATTCCGGACCTGATGCCGGACCAGAGCGCCGCGGCGCAGATGCTGCGCGCCAATGTCGCAGCCGGCGTGTTCAACGTCGCGCTGCTCGACGGCGTCACCGGATCGGGTAAGACCGAGGTCTATTTCGAGGCGGTGGCGGCTGCGCTCGACCAGGGCAGGCAGGTGCTGATCCTGCTGCCGGAAATCGCGCTGACGCATGCCTTTCTCGAGCGCTTCCAGCAGCGCTTCGGCGCCAAGCCGGGCGAATGGCATTCCGACCTGCCGCCGCGGATGCGCGAGCGGGTTTGGCGGCAAGTGGCGGAGGGCGGTGTGCGGGTCGTCGCCGGCGCGCGCTCGGCGCTGTTCCTGCCGTTCAAGGAGCTCGGCCTGATCGTCGTCGACGAGGAGCACGACCCTGCCTACAAGCAGGAGGACCGCGTCTTCTACAATGCGCGTGATATGGCCGTGGTGCGCGGCCATATCGGCAGCTTTCCGGTGGTGCTGGCGTCGGCGACGCCGTCGGTCGAAAGCCGGGTCAACGCCAGCCAGGGCCGCTACAACAGGGCCGTGCTCTCAGCTCGCTTCGCCGAGGCGGCACTTCCGCATCTGAAGGCGGTCGACATGCGGCGCGCACCGCCGGCGCGCGGTGGCTTCCTGTCGCCGGTGCTGCTCGACCAGATGCGCCAGACGCTGGAGAGGCAGGAGCAGTCGCTGCTGTTCCTCAACCGGCGCGGCTATGCGCCGCTGACGCTGTGCCGGGTCTGCGGCCACCGCTTCGGCTGCCCGGTCTGCTCGGCCTGGCTGGTCGAGCATCGCTTTCGCGGCCAGCTCGTCTGCCATCATTGCGGGCACAATGAGCGCCGCCCCGAAGCCTGCCCGGAATGCGGCACGCTCGACCATCTGGTCGCCTGCGGGCCGGGTGTCGAGCGCATCGCCGAAGAGGTCGTGACGCATTTTCCCGACGCGCGTACCATCGTCTTGTCGTCGGACCTGATGGGCGGCGTGCGGCGGCTGCGGCTGGAGCTGGAGGCGATCGCTGATGGCGAGGCCGACATCGTCATCGGCACGCAGCTCGTCGCCAAGGGCCACAACTTTCCCAACATGACCCTGGTCGGCGTCGTCGATGCCGATCTCGGCCTTGCCAATGGCGATCCGCGCGCCGCAGAGCGGACGTTCCAGCTGCTCAGTCAGGTCACCGGCCGCGCCGGCCGAACCGGCAAGAAAAGCCTTGGCCTGCTGCAGACTTTTCAGCCCGAGCATCCGGTGATGCGGGCAATCGTCTCCGGCGACGCCGAGGCTTTTTACGAGCGCGAAATTGCCGAGCGCGAACGGGCTGCCCTGCCGCCCTTCGGCCGGCTCGCGGGTGTCATCGTCAGTGCGGTGACACGAGCGGAAGCCGAAGGCCACGCACGCGGCCTGCGCCGCGCCGCGCCCGAGGCAACAGATCTGTTCGTGCTGGGGCCGGCGGAGGCGCCGCTGTCCCTGCTCGGCGGCCGCCACCGCTTCCGCCTGCTGATCCAGGGCGAACGGCGCGCCGACATGCAAGGTTTTATCAGGGCCATGCTGGCCAACGGGCCGAAGCAGTGCGGCTCGGTCAGGGTGCAGATCGACATCGACCCGCAGAGCTTTTTGTAAGGTCGCGCTTTCAGCGATAAGTTGCCCGCAAGCGAGCGAGGAACGGAATATCATATGAAAACCCTCGGCCTTCTGGGCGGCATGAGTTGGGAATCGACCGCCATCTATTACCGGCTGCTCAACGAGATCGTGCGCGATCGGCTGGGCGGGCTGCATTCGGCGAAACTTCTGCTCTGGTCATTCGACTTCGCCGAAATCGCCGAGCGGCAGCATCATGGCGACTGGGATGGCGCCGGTGTGCTTCTCGTCGAAGCCGCACGCAAGCTCGAGGCCGGCGGCGCGGAGGGTCTGCTTTTGTGCACCAACACCATGCACAGACTGGCCGACCAAGTGCAGGCGTCGGTGTCGATCCCGCTGATCCACATCGCCGATGCCACCGCGGTGGCGGTCAAGCGCGCCGGCATGCAGCGTCCGGCACTGCTGGCGACGCGCTTCACCATGGAGCAGGATTTCTACAAGGGCCGGCTCGCCGACAGATTTGGCTTGAACCCTGTCGTACCCGATAGTGCCGGGCGCGACATGGTCCATCGCGTCATCTACGACGAGTTGTGCCAGGGCATCGTCAAGGAGACTTCAAAGGCGGCCTATATCGCCGAGACCGAGCGCCTGCGCCGCGACGAGGCGGCCGACAGCGTCATCATGGGCTGCACCGAGATCACCATGCTCATAGGCCAGCTGGATTTCGACATCCCGGTCTTCGACACGACGCGCATCCATGCCGAAGCGGCTGTGGCATTCGCGCTCGGTTGATGCGCGCCGCCTAAAGTGCGTGGATCCATCTGGCGCGCTTCTTTTCCTCCGCTAGAATGCCCGGAATTTCAAAACAGGCATTTCGAGGGGACAAGATGGATTTTGCGCTTCCATGGCCGACGAGCCAGGGCGAATGGCTGGCCTGGTCGAGCGCCGTCTTCACCGTGCTGCTCGGTCTTTTGTTTTTTCTGGCCCCTGGCCTCGCCTTCCGTGCCCTGCGCTTGCAGGTCAAACCAGAGAAGGCTGCGGCGATCGCCGAGGGGCGCGGCAGGATGTCGGGCTTCTATCTCGGCGTCGGACTGTGCTGTATCCTGCTGGCGCAGCCGCTGATCTACATGGCGCTTGGCTTCTCCTGGCTGTTCACCGCCTTCGGCCGGCTGCTGTCGATGATGTCGGATGGCGCCAACACGCCTTTCAATTGGGTTTCCATCGTGGTGGAATTGGTGCTGGCGGCATTGCCGCTCGCCTTTGCCTTCGGCTTTCTGCCTTGAATCGTTGGGTATTCCGCGATGGAAGGCGGGCGACTTTCGCCGGATGCGACAATAGTGCCTGAAAACCATGCGGAACGACGCATTGCGGTCTTAAAATGCCTGTGCTAGACGGCAATCGACTTTCGGCCGGGGATAGCGGAAGCCGCGCCTCCGTGCTCGAAAAAATGCAGTAAGGTCAAAGATTTAGCCAGAGTTTTTGCTCGCGCCAACAATCTACGGCCTGTCAGACAAGAGAAAAGACGGTCCGTGGCTCAATCGTCATCGCCAATCTCAGGTGTCGCAGAACGCTATGCGGGTTCGCTGTTCGAACTCGCCCTGCAGGCAAATTCCGTGGCCAAGGTCGAAGCCGACCTCAACAGCTTCGAAGCCATGCTCGCGGGCAGCGCCGACCTTACCCGACTGATCAACAGCCCGGTGTTCTCCAGCGAGGACCAGGCCAAGGCCATCGCGGCGATCGCCGACAAGGCCGGGATTGCCGGCCTCACCGGCAATTTCCTGCGCGTCGTCGCCCGTAATCGCCGTCTGTTCGCCATTCCCGGCATGATCAGGGCGTTCCGCCAGATATCAGCCGAACATCGTGGCGAAACCGCTGCTGAAGTCACGTCGGCTCACGAGCTGACGGCTGCCCAGCAGACCGAACTCAAGGCGACGCTGAAGAGCGTTGCCGGCAAGGACGTGGCCATCTCCGTTACCGTCGATCCGTCGCTGCTCGGCGGGCTGGTGGTCAAGATGGGCTCGCGCCAGATCGATACGTCGCTCAAAACCAAACTCAATTCGCTCAAGCTTGCACTGAAAGAGGTCGGCTGATGGACATCCGCGCCGCGGAAATTTCCGCAATTCTGAAAGACCAGATCAAGAATTTCGGCAAGGAGGCCGAGGTCTCCGAAGTCGGACAGGTGTTGTCCGTCGGTGACGGTATCGCCCGTGTCTACGGCCTCGACAATGTCCAGGCCGGCGAAATGGTCGAATTCCCCGGCGGCATCCGCGGCATGGCGCTCAACCTCGAAGCCGACAATGTGGGCGTCGTCATCTTCGGCGCCGACCGCGACATCAAGGAAGGCGACATCGTCAAGCGCACCGGCGCCATCGTCGACGTCCCCGTCGGCCCCGGTCTGCTCGGCCGCGTCGTCGACGCGCTCGGCAATCCGATCGACGGCAAGGGTCCGATCAAGGCGGTCGAGCGCAAGCGCGTCGACGTCAAGGCGCCCGGCATCATTCCGCGCAAATCGGTGAACGAGCCGATGTCGACGGGCCTCAAGGCCATCGATGCGCTGATCCCGGTCGGCCGCGGCCAGCGCGAGCTGGTCATCGGCGATCGCCAGACCGGCAAGACCGCCATCATCCTCGACACGATGCTCAACCAGAAGTCGGTGCACGACAACGGCCCCGAGAAGGAAAAGCTCTACTGCGTCTACGTCGCCGTCGGCCAGAAGCGCTCGACCGTCGCGCAGTTCGTCAAGGTGCTGGAAGAGCGCGGCGCGCTCGAATACTCGATCATCGTCGCCGCCACCGCTTCCGATCCGGCGCCGATGCAGTTCCTGGCGCCGTTCGCCGGCGCCACCATGGGCGAATACTTCCGCGACAATGGCATGCACGCGCTGATCAGCTACGACGATCTGTCGAAGCAGGCCGTCGCCTATCGCCAGATGTCGCTGCTGCTGCGCCGCCCGCCGGGCCGCGAAGCCTATCCGGGCGACGTCTTCTACCTGCACTCGCGCCTGCTCGAGCGCGCCGCCAAGCTCAACGACGATCTGGGCGGTGGTTCGCTGACCGCGCTGCCGATCATCGAGACGCAGGCCAACGACGTGTCGGCCTACATCCCGACCAACGTGATCTCGATCACCGACGGCCAGATCTTCCTCGAGACCAACCTGTTCTTCCAGGGCATCCGTCCTGCGGTGAACGTCGGTCTGTCGGTCAGCCGCGTCGGTTCGGCCGCCCAGATCAAGGCGATGAAGCAGGTTGCCGGCTCGATCAAGGGCGAGCTCGCGCAGTACCGCGAAATGGCGGCCTTCGCGCAGTTCGGCTCGGATCTCGACGCCGCCACGCAGCGCCTGCTCAACCGCGGATCGCGCCTCACCGAACTCCTGAAGCAGCCGCAGTTCTCGCCGCTGAAGACGGAAGAGCAGGTCGCGGTGATCTTCGCCGGCGTCAACGGCTATCTCGACAAGCTGCCGGTCAACCAGGTCGGCAAGTTCGAGCATGGCCTGCTCAGCCACATGCGTTCGGCCGGCAAGGACGTCCTCGATGCCATCCGCAAGGAAAAGGCGCTGTCGGACGATCTGCGCGCCAAGCTGAAGGCCGAGATCGACGCTTTCGCCAAGACCTTCGCCTGAGCGAATTGCCAGTCGGGATGAGACAAGACGGGATCAGGTTTGAAGCATGCCTTCATTAAAAGACCTTCGTAACCGTATCGCCTCGGTCAAGGCGACGCAGAAGATCACCAAGGCGATGCAGATGGTCGCCGCGGCGAAGCTGCGCCGTGCGCAAGAGGCCGCGGAAGCGGCGCGCCCCTATTCGGAGCGCATGGGTTCCGTGCTGGCCAACATCACCCAGGCAATCGGCGGCGGCGGCGATGCCCCGGCGCTGATGACCGGCACCGGCAAGGACGACGTGCACCTGCTCGTCGTCTGCACCGCCGAGCGCGGCCTGTGCGGCGGCTTCAATTCACAGATCGCCCGCCTTGCCCGCGACCATATTCGCAAGCTTTTGGCGGACGGCAAGCAGGTCAAGATCATCTGCGTCGGCAAGAAGGGTTTCGACATCCTGCGCCGCGACTATGCATCGATGATCATCGACCGCGTCGATCTGCGCGAGGTCAAGACACTCGGCTTCGTCAATGCCGATGCGATCGCCAAGAAGGTCATCCACCTCTTCAACGAAGGTGGCTTCGACATCTGCACGCTGTTCTATTCGCAGTTCAAGTCGGTGATCAGCCAGATCCCGACCGCGCAGCAGATCATTCCGGCCGGCGTTGCTTCGGCTCCGGCCGAGGCGATCGATGGCGGCAACGCTGTCTACGAATATGAGCCGGAGCCGGGCGAAATCCTCTCCGACCTCATTCCGCGCAACATCTCCGTGCAGGTTTTCCGGGCGCTGCTCGAAAATGTGGCCGGCGAAATGGGCGCCAAGATGAGCGCCATGGACAATGCGACGCGCAACGCCGGCGACATGATCAACAAGCTGTCGATCACCTACAACCGCCAGCGGCAGGCGCAGATCACCAAGGAACTGATCGAAATCATTTCGGGCGCCGAGGCGCTCTAGGCGTGGTTCGCGGGTCGTCGACCCGCGACTGGACCGCGTGAGAAACAAAGGACGAAAAAGGGTAAAGACGATGGCGAAAGCAGCGACCCCCAAGACGGCAGCCCCCAAGGCCGCTGCCGCGAAGACCGCAGCCCCCGCGAAGGCGGCAAAGGCTCCAGCAGCAGCCGCGAAGGCGGCCCCGGCCAAGGCGGCAGCACCGGTGAAGGCCGCTGCTGCCAAGACATCGGCAGTGGCCAGCAAGGCAACCGGCGTTGCCGGCAAGGTTCGCCAGGTCATCGGCGCCGTTGTCGACGTGCAGTTCGGCGATCACCTGCCGGCGATCCTGAACGCGCTCGAGACGACCAATGTCGGCAACCGCCTGGTGCTCGAAGTTGCCCAGCATCTGGGTGAAAACACCGTGCGCTGCATCGCCATGGACTCGACCGAAGGTCTGGTTCGCGGCCAGGAAGTGCGTGACACCGGCGCGCCGATCACCGTGCCGGTCGGCCCGGGCATGCTCGGCCGCATCATCAACGTCATCGGCGAGCCGGTCGACGAAGAAGGCCCGGTCGACGCGACCGAAATGCGCTCCATCCACCAGCCGGCTCCGACCTATGTCGAGCAGTCGACGGAAGCGCAGATCCTGATCACGGGCATCAAGGTGCTCGACCTCTTGGCTCCCTACGCCAAGGGCGGCAAGATCGGCCTGTTCGGCGGCGCCGGCGTCGGCAAGACCGTGCTGATCCAGGAACTGATCAACAACATCGCCAAGGCGCATGGCGGCTATTCGGTGTTCGCCGGCGTCGGCGAGCGCACCCGCGAAGGCAACGATCTGTATCACGAGTTCATCGAATCCGGCGTCAACAAGAAGGGCGGCGGCGAAGGCTCCAAGGCCGCACTCGTCTATGGCCAGATGAACGAGCCGCCGGGCGCGCGCGCCCGCGTCGGCCTGACCGGCCTGACGGTTGCGGAATATTTCCGCGACCAGGGTCAGGACGTGCTGTTCTTCGTCGACAACATCTTCCGCTTCACGCAGGCGGGTTCGGAAGTGTCGGCTCTGCTGGGCCGTATCCCGTCGGCGGTGGGCTATCAGCCGACGCTCGCCACCGACATGGGGGCGCTGCAGGAACGCATCACCACCACCACCAAGGGCTCGATCACGTCCGTGCAGGCCATCTACGTGCCCGCCGACGATCTGACCGATCCGGCGCCGGCGACCTCGTTCGCCCACCTTGACGCGACCACGACGTTGAACCGCGCCATCGCCGAAAAGGGCATCTATCCGGCGGTCGATCCGCTGGATTCGACCTCGCGCATGCTCGACCCGCTGGTCGTCGGCGACGAGCATTATGGCGTCGCCCGCCAGGTGCAGTCGATCCTCCAGCGCTACAAGTCGCTGCAGGACATCATCGCCATCCTGGGCATGGACGAGCTGTCGGAAGAGGACAAGCAGACCGTGGCCCGCGCCCGCAAGATCGAGCGCTTCCTGTCGCAGCCCTTCTTCGTCGCCGAAGTGTTCACCGGCGCGCCGGGCAAGCTGGTCGACCTCGCCGACACCATCAAGGGCTTCAAGGGCCTCTGCAACGGCGACTACGATCACCTTCCGGAAGCCGCCTTCTACATGGTCGGCGGCATCGAGGAAGCAGTCGAGAAGGCACAGCGCCTGGCGGCTGAAGCGGCGTAATCAAGCGAATAGCGAATAGGGAGTAGCGAATTGGGAATATGGGCCGGCGAATTCTTCTTCTGACTAATTCGCTACTCGCTATTCGCTATTCGCTAAATTGATCATGGCTGAAGCTTTCAAATTCGAACTGGTCTCGCCGGAGCGTCTGCTTGTTTCCGAGCAGGTCGAATCCGTCGTCATTCCGGGCGCCGAAGGCGAGATGACCGTCATGGCGCATCACGCGCCGGTCATGACCACGATCAAGCCGGGTGTCGTCACCGTGAAAACCGCGGCGGGCGGCGAAGAACGCTATGTGGTGTTCGGCGGCTTCGCCGACATCGTTCCGGCCGGCTGCACGCTGCTGGCGGAA
>NZ_RZOL01000135.1:0-14692 GCF_004022985.1 Mesorhizobium sp. M7A.F.Ca.ET.027.02.1.1
ACGCGACGCCGCGCGAACCGCGCTCGAACAGGCTGGCGCCGATCAGCTCTTCGAGCTTCTTCATCTGCATCGACACCGCGGATTGGGTGCGGCCGGCCTGCTCCGCCGCCTTGGTGAAATTGCCGGTCTCGGCAATCGCCACGAAGGTTCGCAGGAGGTCGCTGTCGAGGGTCGGCCGCACGGAATCCGCCATAAGAGAATTTGATTGCTGGCATCATTCCAATTCGTTTGCAACATGTCAAACGGCGGACGATAGTCGCCATACCCATTGGATATGCGGCTGCGAAATCAGCCGCGGACCAATCAAGAGTCCTCACTCGTGCCCGCTGCCCGAAACGGTGGCGGGTTCTTTTTACCCCGCAGGCGGCAGCTTCGGGTCGTACGCGCAGGAGCCTGGATGCAGATGCAGAATCGGATGGTGGGCGGCATCCTGAGCCTGTGCCTCGGCGTGCTGGTCTTTTCGCTGCAGGATCCGCTCGTCAAAGCCGTGTCGAGCGGCTATCCGGTGACCGAGGTGATGGCGATCCGCTCGATCGTCGCCCTGCCGATCCTGATCGTTCTGGTCCATGCCGATGTCGGCTTGCGGGCGATCCTGTCGAAGCGATTCGGCATGCTGACGGTGCGCGCCTTCATCCAGTTCACCTCCTATACGATGTACTACCTGGCCATCGCTGCTTTGCCGCTCGCCGATGCGGTGGCGCTTTATTTCATGGCGCCGCTGTTCATCATGGTCCTGGCCGGACCTTACCTTGGCGAGCGCGTCTCCTGGCAGACACTGGCAACCGTGCTGATCGGCTTGTTCGGCGTCCTCGTGATGCTGCGCCCCGGCGCAGGGCTGTTCGACTGGGCAGCGCTGCTGTCGCTGGGATCGGCGGCGCTCTATGGTTTTTCGCAGCTGATGGCCCGCAAGATCGGCGATACTGAATCGTCCACCGTCATGGCCTTCTATCAGAACGGCGCCTATCTGGTCGGCGCCGCCGTGGTTGCCGGGGCGTTTCACCTGGCCGGCATTACACACGCCGTTCACCCGAGCCTGGAATTCCTGGTACGGCCATGGATTTGGCCAACGCTGCCGGATTTTTTCAAGATGGCGGCCTGCGGTTTCGTCGCCTCCGCCGGCATGATCCTGCTGTCGCAGGCCTACCGGATGGCGCCGGCCAACCGCGTTGCCACCTTCGAATACACCGGCATCCTGTGGTCGCCGCTGTGGGGTTTCCTGTTCTTCGCCGAGGTGCCGCGGTCGACGACGGTGATCGGTGCTGCCTTGATTATCGGCGCCGGTCTGCTGGCGCTCAACACCGAACGGCGCAAGAATGTTCCACCCGTGCTCGCTGCCGCCGACCCAGCCTGATCAGGCGAAGCAGATCAGCGCCCGCTCGACTCGCGAACGGATTTCGGCCAGCGTGAAGGGCTTCTGCACGACATCGAGGATGATGCCGTTCAATTCCTCGGCGCGCTCGCGCTGGTCGGCATAGCCGGTCATCAGCACGATCTTGATCGACGGAAACAATGCAGCAGCCGCGATCGCCATCTCGATGCCGTCCATCTCCGGCATGCGGATATCGGAGACGACGAGATCGTAGCCGCCACGCGCCGCCTGGATCAGCGAAAGTCCCTGCGCGCCGTCCGCCGCGATATCGATTGTGTGCCCGGCGCGTTCAAGCGCGCGGGCGGCCAGGGTGCGGACGGACTCATCGTCCTCGACGATCAGAAGCTTTGCCATGGCCGGCATATTTGGCCGCCAAAAGTTGACTTTTCCTGAAAGCCCCCGAGCAATCCAGGAAAAGTGTGAAACGGTTTTCCGGGAAAAGCGCATAGCGCTTTCCCTTGGGAATTGCGTCAAAACAAAAAACTAGAGCGGTTCGGCGTTTTCGTGAAGCGGCGAACCGCTCTAAGCATCAGCAAACCTTTTTGATGCCGCTCAGACATCCCCTTTGACGACACCGACAAACGGCAACTCGCGAAAAGCATGGGCTACATCCATGCCGTAGCCGACGACGAAATAGTCGGGGCAGTCGAAGCCGACATGATCGGCATTGAGCTCGGTCTGGCGGCGCATGCGCTTGTCGAGCAGCACGGCGATCGAACAGCTCTTGGCGCCCCGCGACAACATCAGCTCGCGGGTAAAGCTCAGCGTCTTGCCCGATTCGAGAATGTCGTCGATCAGCAGCACGTCGCGGCCGGCGACCTCATTGTCGATGTCGCGCAGAACCCTCACCTCGCCGCTGCTGGTGCCGGCGCCATAGCTGGAAATGAAGATGAATTCGACCTCCGGCGACAGGCCGACATCGTGCATGGCCCGGATAAGATCGGCGGCGAAGATAAACGAGCCCTTCAGCACCGAGATCACCAGCAGATCGTGATAATCGTGTCCGGCAATCTCCTTGGCGAGTTCGAGATTGCGCCGCGCGATCGCCGATGCTGAAAACAGAACCTCGATGTCCTTGCCGCGTACGATGGGCATTGATGGTCTTCCCCGGTGATCGCCTATTCGGCGAAAGTGACCGACACGGTCTTCACACCGTTTCTAGGCACGTCGAGCCGGCTGGCAAAGCCGAATCTTTCGCCAGACGCCAGCGAACGGCCGGATGTCCCCAACGTATAGCGGGTAGTCTGCCCGTCATTGCCGGTCACCCGGATTTCGAGCGGCGGCAACTGCGTCGGTTTCGCACCATCATTGACGGCCTCGCCATCGACGAACAGCGCGGCGTTCGGCCCGGTAGCGTCGACGCGTGACGTGACGCCCGAAATGCTGAGCGCCGACGCCTGCGCGCTGGATGGGAACGGCGCCTGGCGCACCACCGCGTGCCCGCCGGAGACCCAGAACGCGGCCAAGGCAGCGCCGATACCGGCGACCCAGAAGATCGGCCCGCCGCGCGAGGCTGGTAGCCGCTCCGGCAGGGCCTCGGGCTTGCGCAGCATGTCCATGCCCGCGACGGGTGGCATGACGATCGCACGCGGCAGCGGCGAAACGCTCTCCACGGCAGGCGCAAGGCGCGGCATCACCACGTAATCGGCATCGACGATATCGGCAGCCGAACCACGTATGAACCGGTCCGCTGCGGCGATTGCCGCCCGATCGGTCATGATTTCGCCGGAAACCGGGCGCGCGGTTCGATCGTCAGCCATCATGGCCCCAGCATTGCAGCACGTGTTCGCTTTTCGTTTCTTTTGCGTAAACACAAATGGTTAACGCTTCCCCACCGGAGCCCTCGTGACGAGCCGAAAGAGCCCAGAAATTAACCGCCGGTTAACCATGCCGGCCGATGGTCTTTACCCAGAACAGGCCGGCTCGCCGCCGAGCCGAAATTCAGGTCGTCGAAATTGATTCGTTTCGAAAATGTCGGCCTCCGCTATGGCATGGGTCCGGAAATCCTCCGCGACATCTCCCTGCACATCCCGGAGCGCTCCTTCCAGTTCCTCAGCGGGCCTTCGGGCGCCGGCAAGACGACCTTGCTGCGCTTGCTGTTCATGTCGCTGAAGCCGACGCGCGGGCTGATCACCATCTTTGGCAAGGACCGTTCGCGCATCTCGCGTACCGAATTGCCGCATCTGCGCCGCCGCATCGGCGTGGTGTTCCAGGATTTTCGCCTGCTCGACCACATGACCACCTACGAGAACGTCGCGCTGCCGCTGCGCGTGCGCGGGCGCGAGGAGGCGAGCTACCGCACCGATGTCACCGAACTGTTGAAGTGGGTCGGGCTGGGCGAGCGCATGCACGTGCTGCCGCCGGTTCTGTCCGGCGGCGAGAAGCAGCGCGCGGCGATCGCGCGGGCGCTGATCGAGCAGCCGGAAATCCTGCTCGCCGACGAACCGACCGGCAATGTCGATCCGCCGCTGGCGCGACGGCTGTTGCGGCTGTTTATCGAGCTCAACCGTCTCGGCACCGCGGTGGTGATCGCCACCCACGACCTTGGCCTGATGGAACAGGTCGACGCGCGCCGCATGATCCTGGCCGGCGGAAGGCTGGACATCTATGACTGAACTGTCCGCCGAACATTTTGTGGAACGGGAGCAGGACGCCGAGGCGACCGAGGCAAAGCCCCGCGCCCAGCGCAGGATGGCGCCGATCGTGCCGGCGCAGAACATCGCCGGCCGGGCACTGGTCCTGGTCATCGCCATCATGACCTTCCTGTCCTGCCTGACTTTCGGCGCGGTGACGCTGGTGCGCGACACAGCGTCCGTCTGGGAGAACCAGATTTCACGCGAGGCGACCATCCAGATCAAGCCGGTCGACGGCCTCGACATGGAAGCAGCCCTTACCCAGGCCTCCCAGATCGCCGGTGAATTCCCTGGCGTCAAGACGACCCGGATCATCGACCGCGAGGCGACCGCGAGGCTCCTTGAGCCCTGGCTGGGCTCGGGGCTCAACATCGATGAATTACCCGTGCCGCGCCTGATCATCGTCACCATCGACGAGAACAGCCCGCCCGATTTCGCTGCCATGCGCGCCGCGATCACGCCGAAACTGCCGAGCGCATCGCTCGACGATCACCGCACCTGGGTCGACCGGCTGGTAGCGATGGCCCGCACGACGGTGACCATCGGCATTGCCGTGCTGGCATTGATACTGTCGGCGACCGTGCTGACCGTGGTGTTCGCGACGCGCGGCGCCATGGCCGGCAACGGTCACATCATCGAAGTGCTGCATTTCGTCGGCGCCGAAGCACGCTTCATCGCGCGCGAATTCCGCCGGCATTTCCTGGTCACCGGCATGAAGGGAGCGGCGGCTGGCGGTGCCGCGGCAGTGCTCGTCTTCATCGTCTTTTCCTGGTGGTCGTCGCGCAATATGGCGACGCCGCAGGCCGACCAAGCGACCGCCCTGTTCGGCAATTTCGCCATCGGTTCGGCAGGCTATCTCGGTGTCGTGTTGATGGTGCTGGTGATCGGCGGACTGACGGCTGCCACGTCCCACGCCACCGTCGTTGCCTATCTCAGCGACATCGATGTCCGCCAGCCGGATGCAGGCTAATTCATGTCGCCCAAAAGTGGGAACCGGTTTTGGGACAACGACATAGATAGGACAGGGTGATCACGGATGGAGAATTCACGTAACGCAAAGTGCGTCTTTTACCTACCCAAAGCCGCATTTCAGGATTAACCATATGGCGATGGACGCGCGGGATTCGACCGGTACGGCTGGGCAGATGCCAGTGGTGGTTGCCCGTTCGCATGGCCGCTCCACTGTGAGCCGTCTAAGAGCCGCGTTGCGCCTGTCCGCTCTCTCTGTCCTCATCCTCGCAACATTGTTTGCCGGCGGCTTCGGCTGGTTCGCCAATAAGGTCAGTCACCTGACCACGCCTGCCAATCCGGCCAAGGCGGACGCCATCATCGTGCTGACCGGCGGTCAGTCCCGCCTTGATGCGGCGATGGATCTGCTGGCGTCCGGCAAGGGCGAGCGGCTGCTGATCAGCGGCGTCCATCCTTCGGCCAGCCGTCGCCAGTTGCAGGCGGCGACCGGCGGCGACAAGAAGCTGTTCTCCTGTTGCGTCGACATCGACCGCGCCGCGCTCGATACGATCGGCAATGCGGAGGAAAGCGCCAAATGGGTCGAGAGCCACGCCTATGGCACGGTGATCCTTGTCACCAACAATTATCATATGCCCCGAAGCCTGCTGGAAATGGGCAGGCTGCTGCATGGCGCCAAGCTCGAGCCCTATCCGGTGGTCAATTCCAACCTCGACAATGGCGGGTGGCTGACCAAGCCGCGGGCATTGCGCGTGCTGTTCACCGAATACAACAAATATTTGCTGGCGCTGGCGCGGGGCATCGTGCCGGTCAAGCCGACGCCCAATGGCATAGCGCTGGCCGAAACAGCGGCCGGCGGCTGATTATTCCGCTGCGGCCGCGCCCGTATTTCCCCTGAGCCGTGCGATCTCCTGTTCAAGGCGCTCGATCCGCTTGTCCCGCTCGCCGAGTGCCGCCGCCACGTCGGCCGCCTCGAACCGTTGCGGAATATGCTGCGGGCAATTGGCATCCCAGGCCGAGACGGTGAACAGGATGACCTGCTCGGGGCGCGCCTTGTAGTCTTGCGGCATCAGTTTCGCCATCAGTTCAGCGTCACTCTCGACGACCCGCGCCGTGCCCCAGATCTTGATGCGCTGGCGGTGCATATAGTCGATCAGGAACAAGAACGCCCTTGGATTGTCGGCCAGATTGCCCTGCGTGATGAACTGCCGGTTGCCGGAAAAATCCGCGAAGCCGATCGTATGTTCATCCAGCACCTTGAGGAAGCCGGCCGGCCCGCCGCGATGCTGGACATAGGGCTGCCCCTCGCCGTTCGCGGTCGACAGGAAGACGCTGGTCTGCATTTCGATGAAGGCGGCAAGGTCCGGGGTGATGCCGGCCTGCCAGCCGCCACGCTCCTCGACGCGGGCATAGGACTGACGTGAGCCCTTGCGGGCCTGGATCGCCTTGACGGTCGGCGTGAAGGCGACGTCGCTGGTGAAAGCATGCGCGTTCATTGAAAGCTTCCTTGCGGCAAGATGCTAAAGTCCGAGCTCCGACAGCGTCGGGTGGTCGTCCGGTCGCCGGCCGAGCGGCCAGTGATACTTACGATCGGCCTCGCCGATCGGCAGGTCGTTGATGCTGGCGATGCGCAGGCGCATCAGCCCGTGTTCATCGAATTCCCAGTTCTCGTTGCCGTAGCTGCGGAACCATGAACCGCTGTCGTCGCGCCATTCGTAAGCGAAACGCACGGCGATGCGGTTGCCGTGGAAGGCCCAGACCTCCTTGATCAGCCGGTAGTCGAGCTCGCGACTCCATTTTCGCGTCAGGAAGGCCTGGATGGCGTCGCGGCCTTGCAGGAATTCGGCGCGGTTGCGCCAGCGGCTGTCCTTGGTATAGGCGAGCGCAACCCGCGCCGGATCGCGTGAATTCCAGGCATCCTCGGCCATGCGCGCCTTCTGTGCTGATGTCTCGGCGGTAAACGGCGGCATCGGCGGGCGGGCTTCGGACATGGCAACTCCTTTGTGGGCCAGGCTGCGGGCAGGCTGACAGACACAATATAGAGCCTTCCATCATTCAAATGCAGATGACATATTCGTAACCCGTCCTTCCATTTTCCGGAAGAAGCTATGGATCGTCTCGAAGCCATGTCGCTCTTTGTCGCCGCGGTGGAGGCCGGCAGCCTTTCAGCAGCCAGCCGCCGTTTCGGCATTCCGCTGGCGACGGTCAGCCGCAAGATTTCCGATCTCGAGCGCCATCTGAACACACGCCTCCTGAATCGCTCGACGCGACGGCTAACACCGACCGATGCCGGCCAGACCTATATTGCCGCCTGCCGCCGCATCCTCGACGACGTCGGCGAGGCCGAACGCACGGCAGCCGGCGAATACAGTGCTCCGACCGGCGAACTGGCCATCACCGCGCCGGTCGTCTTTGGCCGTCTGCACGTGCTGCCGGTCGTCACCGGCTTTCTCGCCGCCTATCCCGACGTGGACATCCGCCTGACATTGGCCGACCGCATAACCCAGCTGGTCGAGGACCATTTCGATCTCGCCATCCGCATCGGCCAGTTACCCGATTCGAGCCTGGTCGCCATCGGCGTCGGCGCGATCCGCCGCGTCGTTTGCGCCAGCCCGGCCTATCTGGCCGAACACGGCACGCCAACGGCCCCGGAGGATCTGGAAACACACGATTGCATCACCTTCGAGGGACTTGCCTCCGCCGCCAGTTGGAGCTTCATCAGGGGCAAGGCCGAAATCCCGGTTCGGGTCCGCTCGCGGCTTCAGGTCAACACCGCCGAAGCGGCCATCGATGCCGCGATTGCCGGCGTCGGGCTGACACGCGTGCTTTCCTACCAGATCGAAGCCGCGCTGCGGTCCGGCACGCTGCGCATCCTGCTGCAGGAGTTCGAGCCAAAGTCATGGCCGGTAAGCCTGGTGCATGCGGGCCACGGCCTGCTGCCGGTCAAGCTGCGCGCATTCCTCGATTTTGCCGCCCCGCGCCTGAAGGAGCGGCTGGCACAGCTGATGTAGCGGAACCAGGCCAATCTCCCATTGGCGACCGTTCTTCGTTGCCAACCAAAGCGCCCTGCGGCCATTTCCTTTTTTCCCGCGCTTGGTGTAACCAACGCTCACCTCCTCACCGGGCTCCCCCCCAATGCTCTACATCAGATCGCTGACGTTCAATTTCGTCTTTTACGTCAACCTGATCGTCCAGATGATCCTCTGGACCCCGTACTATTTCCTGTCGCCCCGGCACCGCGCCTGGTTCGTGCCGAAATTCTGGTCGCGCACCTCGATGTGGCTTTACGACAAGATCGCCGGAACGAAGAGCGAGATCACCGGCCGGGAAAACCTGCCCGAAGGCTCCTTCATCCTGGCCCCCAAACACCAGTCGTTCTGGGATGCGATCGCCTTCTTTCCCTATCTTCACGACCCTCTCTACATCCTGAAGCGCGAGCTCACCTGGATCCCGTTCTTCGGCTGGTACATCATGAAGATGCGCATGATTCCGGTTCATCGCGGCAGCCGTTCGAAAGCGCTGAAGGCCGTGGTCGCCGCGACCAAGGCGGAGATGGCGCTCAATCCTCGCCAGCTCATCATCTACCCCGAAGGGACAAGACGCGCGCCGGGCGACGAGCCGGCCTACAAATACGGCATCGTCGAAATCTATGCGCAACTTGGCGTTCCGGTGGTGCCGGTTGCCCATGTCGCCGGTCTCTATTGGCCGCGTCGAAAATTTCTGCGCTACCCCGGCACCGTGAAGGCGCGCTTCCTGCCGCCGATCCCACCGGGACTGAGCAAGGACGAATTCATGGCCCGGCTGATCGGCGAGACCGAGGCTGCCTGCGACCAGTTCCTGATTGATGCCGCGCGGGGCCCGAATCCGCCTGCCTTGCCGCCGACAGCGGTGAAAAGACTGCAAGAGCTGGACAACGCCGCAAGACACAAAGCCTGAACCGGAAGTCTCCTGCCGGCAGTTCTCAGCCGAAAACGGCCAGCGCGGTGGTCAACACCAGCGTCGCGGCAAAGACCAGGTTGACGATCCGCGAGGCCGCCGGCCGGCGCAGGAAGCGCACGAATGCCACTCCCAAGACAAGCCACAGAGCATGGATGGCGACGATCATCAGCGCGAGAGCCATCAGCTTCAGCCATGGACCAAGCTCAGTGTTACCCTGTTTGGGCGAAGCACCGGCGAACACGGCGGCGATTGCCACATAGGCCTTCGGATTGGCGACCGCGAGAAGGAATCCAGCCAGCCATGTTGGACACGAAGCCTCCGCGCCGCGTGCTGCCATGGGCGGCGCCGTGGCGATCTTGAAGGCGAGATAGAGGATGTAGGCCGCCGAGGCGAAAGCCAGCAACGGCGCCAGCTTCGGCATCGAGGTAAGCACCGCCATGACCCCGGTCGCGACAACCAGAAGCACGGCGATCGTGCCCAGGATGATTCCCCAGGCATAGCCCAGCGAGTGGCGCAAACCGAAGGCGGTCCCAACGGCGGTAACGCTTATCGTTGCCGGACCCGGGCTGCCCATGATCACCAGGGCGGCAAGCACGAGCGCGAGAAGTTGTCCCCAAAAGTCCGGCTGCGAAAGAAGCGGCTCAGTCATTTTCTCCTCTGTCCTGCCTTGCGCGAAGAGACAGTATGGCAGGACCAGAGGGGCGTCTTGGACGTTCGTGCGAGGCGCGGCGCCTGAAGCTTCAGCCGCTCGCTTTGTCGAGTTCGGCCATGTCGGCGGCGGTCAGTTTCAGCGACGCCGCCCTGATCAGGCTGTCCATCTGTTCAGGCTTGGTGGCGCTGGCGATCGGCGCGGTGACACCCGGCCGCGCAATCACCCAGGCAAGCGCGACTTCCGCCTGCTTGGCCGAATGCCTTGATGAAACCGCGTCGAGTGCCGCAAGGATGCGCATGCCGCGCGCGTTGAGGTAGTCTTTCACGCCACCGCCGCGCGGGCTTTGACCGAGATCGGCATCGCTGCGGTATTTGCCGCTGAGAAAACCCTTGGCCAGGCTGAAATAGGTGATGACGCCGATGTCCTCGGCCACGCATAGATCGCGCAACGGCCCATCGAAGGACGAGCGATCGTAGAGATTGTATTCCGGCTGCAGCACCTCGTAGCGCGACAGACTGCGCAAGCTCGCCACATCGAGTGCGGCACGCAACTGGCCGGCGTCGAGATTCGAACAGCCGGCATAGCGGATTTTGCCCTTGGCGAGCAGCTTCTCGTAGGCGCCAAGCGTTTCTTCATAGGGCGTTGCGGGGTCCGGCCAGTGCGACAGATAGAGGTCGATGACTTCGGTCTGCAGCCGCTTCAGCGATGCGTCGACGGCCTTTTCGATGTATGCGGCGGACAGGTCCTTGTGCCCCTGCCCCATATCCGAACCGACCTTGGTGATCACCACGACCTTGTCGCGATTGCCACGGTCTTTCATCCATTTGCCGATGATGGTTTCCGATTCACCGCCTTTGTGGCCGGGAACCCAGCGCGAATAGGCATCCGCCGTATCGATGGCGTTGAGGCCGGCGCCGACGAAGCGGTCGAGCAGGTCGAACGAGGTTTTCTCGTCGGCGGTCCAGCCGAAGACATTGCCGCCCAGAACCAGCGGCGCGATGGACAGGTCGGTGCGACCGAGACGACGTTTCTGCAAGGCGGATCTCCGGGATGATTGGGGCGGGCAAATGGCGCCCGCGGGCTGAGGGTCGGAGCCTAACCTAGGTCTTGCCTGAACGAGGTCAAAGGCCTGGCCGCCTTTTTCCGCAGAGCCAGCTTCACAAAGGCGCGACCTGGCTGGCGACATCCTCCAGCCAGTGGTCGCTTATGCCCAATGCCTCGAGATGCTCCAGCGTGCTCAGCACATAGTCCTCGTTGTTGCCGGACTGGCCGACCGCGCCGCGCACCACGGCCGCCGCATCCGCCACGTCGAGCGCTCCGGCATATTGCTCGTGCTGGCGGTCGACGATGTAGACCACGGCGTCGACCGTATCGCCCCCGTCGAGGCGAATCTTGAGCATGCGCTCCAGATAGACATTGGTGACCAGTTCGCGCTCGCGAAGATAGGCCATGACCTCGTCGCGCAAGTCGCCGGGGACGCGGAATGCGAGGCCGACGCAGGACCCGCCACGGTCGAGGCCGAGCACCAGCCCCGGCCGCTCGCGCGTTCCGCGATGCACGAAGGAATAGACGCAGAGCGAGCGCCGATAGCCGTGCAGGCGGGCACGCTGTGTCTCGACATGCGCGAATCCCGGCCGCCAGATCAGCGAGCCATAGCCAAACACCCAAAAATCGCCCATATCGCCGCGCCTGATTGCAAAAGATGCCAACACCGCACCCGGACCGGTGTTTTTTCCGCCCGTCCCGTCTAACTATTCGTCTGTCTGCCTGGCGGAATCGACCACCCGTCCGCAACACCCATGCGTTAACGAGAGCCAAAGCATGACGTCAAGTGACGAACGCCAGCCAAGTAACCGTCGCCGCCTGTTCTGGCTTGCAGCGTTCATCGTCGTGCTGTTCGCCCTTTACAGCGGCGGCTGGTTTTATCTGGCCGACCGCGTCAGGAGCGAGGCCGACAAGGCGGTTGCCACGCTCAACAAGAATGGCGTCGAGGCCGGCTGTGCCAATCTCCAGGTCAGCGGCTATCCCTTGAGCTTTACCGTCTCCTGCGACAACCTCGCCTATGAGGACGATGCCAGGAACATTGCGGCTTCAGCCGGCAGTTTCAACGCGGCCGCCCAGATCATCCAGCCTCTGTCGCCGGTTGCCAATCTGCGCGGCCCGCTCAGGACCGCCGTTCCGGACATGGTGCCGCTGTGGATCGACTGGGACAATCTGCAGGCCAATTTCAAATTGTGGTGGCCGCTGCCGCAGCGGATCTCGCTGGAGGCGGAGGGCCTGTCCGGCCAGACCGATCCGGCCGACGACACCGATCCGGTGCAACTGTTTAGCGCCGGCAAGGCATCGGGCCAGTTGCAGCCCAACGGGGAGGATATCAACTATCTCGGCAGTTTCGGCGATCTCGAGATCGACCCCGGCGCGATTGGCGGGCGCGTGCTTCCGGCGCTCGATGCCAGCGGCGATGTGACATTGAAGAACGGCGTCGCACTGATCGGCACGCAGGTGAAGAGCCTTCGTGGCCAGGCGATCGAAATCCGCAACCTTGACCTGTCGTCGGGCACGGCGCGCATTACCGTTTCGGGACCGCTCTCGGTCGATGCCGAGGGCCTGGTCAACGCCGACCTGATGATCAGGCTGAAGGACCCGAAGGCGGTGGCGGCCATCCTCGGCGCCGCCATACCCGAGCAGAAAAGTCAGATCGAGCAGGGTTTTTCTGCCCTGGCGGTGCTCGGCAACGAACCGTCGATGCCGCTGAAGGTGGTCAGGGGCAAGGCCTCGCTCGGCTTCATTCCGCTGGGCAAGATCAAGCCGGTCGAATAGCTCAACCATTGCAAAACCCGTGAAGCTGCTGAGCGTTGGCGCCTTGACGCTGGACACCATCCTGCGCGTCGAGACACTGCCTGTGCATCAAGGCAAGTTCATTGCCTCCGACGGCGTCCAGATCGCCTCGGGCATGGCCACCAGTGCTGCCTGCGCCGCGCATCGCCTGGGCGCCGAGGTATCGCTGTGGGCGAGTGCGGGCGACGATGCCGTCGCCGACCAGCTCATCGCCGGCATCGAGGCCGAAGGCGTCGATTGCACCTTTGTGCGCCGCGTCAGAGGCGCCCGCTCGGCGCTGGCCTCGATCCTGGTCGACGCGCATGGCGAGCGCATCATCGTGCCGTTCTATGACGGGCTGGCCCAGGCCGATCCCGAAGTCTTGCCGGTCGCCGACCTCACCGCATTCGACGCCGTGCTGGTCGATGTCCGCTGGCCGGGCGCGGCAGCGTTGGCACTCAAGGCGGCACGCGCCGTTGGGCGTCCGGCGATCCTCGATGCCGACACCGCGCCGCTGGAAGTTCTGGAACAGCTGTTGCCGCTCGCCACGCACATCGTCGCTTCGGAGCCGGCGGCGCGCATCGTCTGCGGCCAGGCGCTCGATCCGGAAACGGCTTGCGCCGATCTCGCCAGCCGCACCGACGCCTTTGTCGCGGTAACCGGCGGCGCGGCGGGCTGTTGGTGGCACGACCGTCGCGCAGGCTATGTGCGCCATGTCGCGGCGCCAAGGGTCAAGGCGGTTGACACGTTGGCCGCCGGCGATGTCTTCCACGGTGCTTTCGCCGTCGGGTTGGCGGAAGCCATGCCGGTCGAGCAGGCTTTGCGCTTTGCCAGTGCGGCCGCGGCGCTCAAATGCCTGCGCTTCGGCGGCAGGCTGGGCGCGCCGGATAGGGCCGAGACGCTGGCCATGGTTGCGCAGACCTGGCCAGCCTGAAACCGACGCTTTGTTTTGACGCAATTCCCAAGGGAAAGCGCTAGCGCTTTTCCCGGGAAAAACGCCTCACACTTTTCCTGGAATTGCTCTAGCCCTTCGCGGGGTGCTCGACGGCCTGGCGACCGAAATCGGGCACGTCGATGTCCTGGCCGGCTTCGATGATCGAGCGGCGCACAGCCCGCGTCCGGGTGAACAGGTCGAAGAGCTTTTCGCCATCGCCCCAGCGGATCGCGCGTTGCAGCGACGCAAGGTCTTCCGAGAACCGCGCCAGCATTTCGAGGATGGCGTCCTTGTTATGCAGGCAGACATCCCGCCACATGGTCGGGTCCGAGGCGGCAAGGCGGGTGAAGTCGCGGAAGCCGGAAGCCGAATATTTGATCACTTCGGACTTGGTCACCGACTGCAGATCATCGGCGGTGCCGACGATGTTGTAGGCGATGATGTGCGGCAAATGCGAGACGATGGCCAGCGTCATGTCGTGATGCTGCGGGTCCATCGTGTCGATGTTGGCGCCGCAGCGGCGCCAGAACTCCGACAGCCTCTCCAGCGCGTCCGGGTCGGTGTCGGGCAGCGGCGTGAAGATGCACCAGCGATTGTCGAACAGGTCGGCGAAACCGGCGTCGGGGCCGGATTTTTCCGTGCCCGCCAGCGGATGGCCGGGAATGAAATGGACGCCTTCAGGCACATAAGGCTGCATCTGCGCGATGACAGACGCCTTGGTCGAGCCGACATCGGTGAGGATCGCGCCCGGCTTCAGCGCCGGCGCGATTTCCTCGGCCACCGCGCCGGACGAGCCGACCGGCACCGAGACGATGACCAGGTCGGCATCGCGGACAGCTTCTCTCGCATCGGTAGTATAGCTATCGCCCAGCCCGAGTTCCTCGGCTCGCGCCAGCGTCGCCGCACTGCGCGTTGATATGGCCACGTGACGGGCCAGCCCTTCGCGGCGGATGACGCGGGCCAGCGACGAGCCGATCAGGCCGATGCCGACCAGCGCGATCTTTTCAAACATCGGTGATGTCATGGTCTCTAGCTTTTCAGGAATGTCGTGAGAGCGGCGACAACGCCGCGATTGGCCTCTTCGGTGCCGACGGTCATGCGCAACGCGTTGGGAAAGCCATAGCCCGAAACGCGCCGCAATATATAGCCGCGCGCCGTCAGATAGTCGTCCGCCGCCGCTGCGGAATGTTTCTCGTCCTCGGGAAAGTGAACGAGGATGAAATTGCCGACGCTGGGTGTCACCCGCAGCCCGAGCTTTGTGAATTCCTCGCTCAACCAGGCAAGCCAGGTCTCGTTGTGCGCCACGCTGCGCTCGACATGGGCGCGGTCGCGGATGGCTGCGATACCGGCCTCGATCGCCGTCGCATTGACGTTGAAGGGAC
>NZ_RZOL01000136.1:0-14612 GCF_004022985.1 Mesorhizobium sp. M7A.F.Ca.ET.027.02.1.1
ATGTCAGGTTTCACGATTTCCAGACGCACGATGCTTGCCGGCTCGGCAATGCTGCTGGCCTCCACCGCAATGCCGGCACCGGGCTGGGCGCAGACGCCAAAGAAGGGCGGGCGGCTGGTGCTTGCCGCCGATTCCGAACCGCGCAACCTCAACCCGGCGATCGTCGCCTCCAACGGCGTCTTCTTCATCTCCAGCAAGATCGTCGAAACGCTGGCCGAAGCCTCCTTCGACGGCAAGGACGGTCTCGCGCCACGGCTGGCGCTGAGCTGGGAAGGTGCCGCCGACGGGCTCTCGGTGACGTTCAAACTGCGCGACGGCGTCAAATGGCATGACGGCAAGCCGTTCACCTCGGCCGACGTCGCCTTCTCGGCGCTGCAGATCTGGAAGCCGCTGCAGAATCTCGGCCGCACTGTGTTCAAGGATCTGGCCAGCGTCGACACCCCCGACGATCTCACCGCCGTGTTTAAGTTCGCCAAGCCGACGCCGTTCCAACTGATCCGCAACGCGCTGCCGGCGCTGAGCAGCGTGGTGCCGAAGCACATCTATGAGGTCGGCAAGATCGCGGAAAACCCGGCCAACAACGCGCCGATCGGCACCGGACCGTTCAAATTCGGCGAGCACAAGGCCGGCCAATATTACCGGCTGACGAAGAACACCGATTACTGGGGCAAGGACGAGCCCTATCTCGACGAGATCATCTATCAGGTGCTGCCGGATCGCACGTCAGCGGCGAGCGCGCTGGAGGCTGAAGAGATTCAGCTGGCGGCCTTTTCCGCCGTGCCGCTGGCCGACCTCGACCGCATCTCCAAGGTGCCGGGCCTGAAGGTGATTTCCAAGGGCTATGAAGGGCTGACCTATCAGCTTGTCGTCGAGATCAACCATCGCCGCAAGGAACTGGCCGACGTCAAAGTCCGCCAGGCGATCGCGCATGCCATCGACAAGGATTTCGTCGTCAAGACGGTGTTCCTCGGCTATGCCGCGACAGCCACCGGCCCGGTGCCGAAGAACGATCCGCAATTCTACACCGCCGACGTGCCGACCTATGCCTTCGACGTCGCCAAGGCCAACGCGCTGCTTGACGAGGCTGGCTACAAGAAAGGCGCCGACGGCAACCGCTTTTCGCTCAAGCTGCTGCCTGCGCCCTATTTCAACGAGACCAAGCAGTTCGGCGACTATCTGCGCCAGGCGCTCGCCGCCATCGGCATCGATGCTCAGCTGGTCAACAACGACTCGGCCGCGCACATCAAGGCGGTCTACACCGACCACGCCTTCGACCTCGCTGTCGGCCCGCCGGTGTTCCGCGGCGATCCGGCGATCTCGACCACCATTCTGGTGCAGAGCGGCATTCCGGACGGCGTGCCGTTCTCCAACCAGGGCGGCTACAAGAACGACGCGCTCGACGCGCTCATCGCCAAGGCGTCGGAGACGCTCGATACATCAGCCCGCACCGACCTCTACAAGGAATTCCAGAAGGAGGTGGCCACCGACCTGCCGCTGATCAACGTCGCCGAATGGAGTTTTATCAGCGTCGCGCGCGACACGGTCGGCAACATCGCCAACAACCCGCGCTGGGCGGTGTCGAACTGGGCGGACACGTATTTGGAATCGTGACAGAATTGCGCGGATGAAAATTCGCGAAATCAGCGTAGGCGTTGAGCCCTACGAGGCCCCCCTCTGTCCTGCCGGACATCTCCCCCTCAAGGGGGGAGATTGGCTGGCCGCACCGTCGGCTGATTTTCCTGCAGCGTCGAACATTGGCGAAACCATAAATGACTTCCGATCTCCCCCCTTGAGGGGGAGATGTCCGGCAGGACAGAGGGGGGCGCTCAGGCGCGACATCTCTCTTGGGCGACTCAGTGCCAAGCCTCCGACGCCCCCATGACCCGCGCCCTCACGCTGCTCCGCCGTCGCCTCGTCGGCAGCATCTTCGTGCTGCTGATCGTCGTCATCGGCACGTTCCTTTTGCTCGAGGCCGCCCCCGGCGATGCGGTCGATGCCTATATCGTCTCGACTGGTGGCGACGCCGGCATGATCGAATTGTTGCGACATCGCTGGGGCCTCGACCAGTCGGAGCTGACGCGGCTCGCCAATTACCTCTGGGCGCTGTTGCATCTCGATCTCGGGCAGTCGGTGACCTTCTCCAGGCCGATCCGCGACGTGATCCTCGAACGCCTGCCCAACACGCTGCTTTTGATGGTCAGCGCCACCGCGCTTTCCTTCGGGCTCGGCTCGGCACTCGGCATCTATGCCGGCGCGCGTCCGGGCAGCTTCCGCGACCGCTTCCTGTCGATCGGCTCGCTGGCGCTCTATGCAGTGCCGGGTTTCTGGCTCGGCCTGGTGCTGATCGTCGTCTTTGCCGTCGACCTGCGCTGGCTGCCGATCGGCGGCATCGAAACCCTGGCCTCTGACAAGTCCGGTCTTGACCGCGCCGCCGACATCGCCGTCCATCTCGCCCTGCCCGTTTCCGCCCTCGGCTTCATCTATCTGGCGCTCTATCTGCGCATGATGCGCGCCGGTATGGCCGAGGTCTGGCGCCTGGATTTCGTCCTGGCCGCGCGCGCCAGGGGATTGTCACGCCGCCGCATCGTGCTCGCCCACGTCGCCCGCAATGCACTGCTGCCGCTGGTCACCATGCTCGGCCTGCAGTCGGCGCAGATGCTCGGCGGCAGCGTCGTCATCGAGAGCGTTTTTTCCGTGCCCGGCCTCGGCCGGCTGGCGCAGGAGGCGGTCGCCTCCCGCGATACGCCGCTTCTGCTCGGCATTATCCTCACCAGCGCCGTCCTGGTCATCGTCATCAATTTGCTCGTCGACATCGCCTACGCCTTGCTCGATCCGCGCGTCGGCGCCAGCGAGGCCGGTGCGTGAGCCCGCTCCGCCGCTTTCTGCGCACGCCCGAGGCGGTCGCCGGCGCCATGCTCCTGGCGGCGCTGATCGCCATGGCGCTGTCGGCGTCGCTGCTGTTCCCCGGCGATCCGCAGGCCATCGCCGGCCCGGCGCTGCTGCCGCCGTTCCAGGACTGGTCGCTGCCGCTGGGCACCGACCGGCTTGGCCGCGACGTGCTGGCCGAGCTTTTTCATGGCGCCCGCACATCGCTGGCTGTCGGGCTCGCGGCCGCGGCCGCCGCACTTGTCGTCGGCGCCGTGGTCGGCACATTGGCCGGCTTTGCCGGCGGCCTCGTCGACGAGGTGCTGATGCGCATCACCGACGCCTTCCAGACCGTGCCGAGCTTCCTGCTGGCACTGGCCTTCGTCAGCGTCGTCGGACCGTCGCTCGGCGTCGTCGTGATTGCCATCGCGCTCGGCACCTGGACCGGACCTGCTCGGGTCGCCCGCGCGGAAGTCCTCTCCATTCGCGAACGCGATTATGTCGCCGGATTGAGGGTCATCGGCATGCACCCGCTGGCGATCGCCTTTCGCGAGGTGCTGCCCAATGCCCTGCCGCCGGTGCTGGCGATGTCGTCGGTGATCGTCGCCGCCGCGATCCTCACCGAAGCGGCGTTGTCGTTCCTCGGCCTCGGCGACCCCAACCGGGTCACCTGGGGCGGAATGATCGCCGAAGGCCGCGCTGTCCTGCGTACCGCACCCTTCCTGTCGATTGTCCCGGGCATAGCGCTGGTGCTGACCGTGCTCGGCGTCTATCTCGCCGGCGAAGGCATTGTCGAGACGACAGCGGTCAGGAGAGGCCTGTCGTGACCACGCTCGCTTCGATCCGCGACCTGACGGTGACCTACCGGCGTGACGGCAATGAGGTGGCAGCGCTGAGGAGTGTAAGCCTCGATATTGCCAATGGCGAACGCCTCGCCATCATCGGCGAAAGCGGTTCAGGCAAAAGCACGCTGGCACTGGCGATTGCCGGGCTACTGCCTGCGTCCGCCAAGGTTGATGGGCGGATCGATTGGTTCTTACATCCGCCGTTGGGCGCCAAGGCGCCCCCCTCTGTCCTGCCGGACATCTCCCCCTCAAGGGGGGAGATTGGCAGTTTCGCTGTCGGCTCATCTCCTGCAACGTTGGTGATTGGCGAAGGCGGAAATAAGGGCGTAATCTCCCCCCTTGAGGGGGAGATGTCCGGCAGGACAGAGGGGGGCCTCGTAGGCGCGAAGTCCGAAAGTCTTCCCTCAAACAGAGCTACATCCCCCGCCTCGGCCGCGACATCGGCTTCGTATTCCAGGACCCCTCAGCCAGCCTCGATCCTGTCATGACCATCGGCAAGCAAATCGCCGAAGTCGCCCGCACCCATCTCGGCCTCACCTGGTCCCAGTCCTATGCCAAGGCCAAAAGCCTGCTCGAGCGCGTCCGGCTGCCGGACCCGGACTCAGCCTTGCGCGCCTTCCCGTATCAGCTTTCCGGCGGCCAGAAGCAGCGTGTGGCGATCGCCGCCGCCATTGCGGCCGGTCCGAAGTTGCTGATCGCCGACGAAGCGACCAGCGCGCTCGATACCATCGTGCAGGCGGAGATCGTCGCCTTGATCAGGCGCCTGGTGACCGAGGACGGCATGACGCTGCTGTTCATCAGCCACGACATCGCGCTGGCGGCCGAGCTTGCCGAGCGCATCGCCGTTTTCCGTCATGGCCAGTTGGTCGAGCTTGGCATGACGGCGCAGATTGTCGGCGCCCCGGCCCAGCCCTATACGCGTGCATTGCTCGACGCCCATATAGGCCTCGACACCAGGCCGTTGCTGGACCGAGCCGGGCTCCACGCATGAGCCTGCTGCTGGCGGTGTCCAACCTCACCAAGCGCTACCATCGCGGCGGCAAGACCATTGCTGCCGTCGACGATGTCTCCTTTCACATCGACCCCGGTGAGACGCTGGCGTTGGCCGGACCTTCCGGCAGCGGCAAGTCGACGATCGCGCGGTTGGTGCTGCGATTGATCGAGCCGGACGACGGACGCATCGACTTCGAGGGCAGTGATTTCCTGGCCTTGAGCGGCGCCAAGCTGCGAGCACGCCGCGCACGCCTGCAAATGGTGTTCCAGGACCCATTGGCCGCCTTCAATCCGCGCGCCACGGTGGCGCGTGTGCTCGACGATCCCTTGCGCATCCATGGCATCGCCTCCCGCGGCGAGCGGCCGCGCCGCATCGCCGCCTTGCTGGAGCGCGTCGGGCTGACGGCTGATCTCGCCCCACGCGCCATCCACGAAATCTCCGGCGGCCAGCGGCAGCGCGTCGCCATTGCCCGCGCCATCGCCACGAAGCCGTCGCTGATCGTGCTCGACGAGGCGGTGTCGGCGCTCGACGTCTCCGTACGCGGGGAGATCCTCGAGCTTTTGCTCGACCTGCAACGCCAGGAAAAGATCGCCTATCTCTTCATTTCACATGATCTCGGCGTCATCAGGTCGGTCGCCCACCGCGTCATCCTTCTCGATGCCGGACGGATTGCCGAAAACTGCGATGCCCAAACCGTCATCGACGCACCGCAATCGGCCATCGGCAAGGCGCTGGTGGCGGCAGCACCGAGATTGAACCGGACCCTGATGCGGCTGGCGTCGGCCGGCCCCGATTGAGACCCGGCCGCCGCCACCCGTTCGCTCAATAGCCGACGGTGAAGCGCTGCCTGATATGGGCCGGCTTCTCGATCTCGTCGACCATGACGATCGCATAGTCCTCGAAGGAAATGCTGCTGCCCTTGTCGGAGGCGAGAAGTGTATCCTTGCCGAGGCGGAATTTGCCTGTGCGCTCGCCAGGCACGAACATGGCGGATGGCGACAGGAACGTCCAATCGAGGTCGTCGACCGTCTTCAATCTGTCCAGGAAGTCGGCGCCCTTCTGCGCTTCGGCCTTGTAGATATCAGGGAAGTCGGGGCTATCGACCAGCCGCTTGCCCGGTGCGACTTCGAGACTGCCGGCGCCGCCGACGATCAGATAGCGCTTCACGCCGGAGGCGCGCACCGCCTCGATCAGCGTATCGGCATCGCTGTCCAGGAAATGCACGGAGCTGATCACCGCGTCATGGCCGCGGATCAGGTCCGCGAGACCTTGTCTGTCGAAGACATCGCCTTTCCTGGCCGTCACGCCCGGAAGGGCGACGATCTTTTCCGGGTTGCGCGCAATGCCGGTGACGGTGTGGCCGCGATCGGAGAGTTCCCTGAGAAGGCGCGAACCGACAGCGCCCGATGCACCAATGAGAGCGACTTTTGCCATGTCTGTTTCCTTATTTCTTGTTGGGGGTCTGGAGGATGGGATCACGCCGCCGCGATATGGGCGACAAGATTGTCGAAGCTGCCGAACAGCGCGTTCGAACCGATGAGCCGGGGCGCATCATTGCGGATGACCGAGAGCGAAGGCACGCCATCGGCATGCAGGCGCTGGAACAGCGCACGGCCACGGCCAACCAGATCGCGGTGAGCCGTCAGCAATGTTTCGGTCGGCGCCTTGAGCATTTCGGTGGCGTCCGCCATGCCGGCGGCGGCGAGCACCTCGGCCACACCGCCGATCGTCACGACATCGCGTCCTTCTACATAGCGCGCATGCTGGATCGTCTTCAGCGCCGCAAGCCGGCGGCTGGGATCTTCCAGGCCAGCGGCACTGATGCCGAGTGTGGCGGCATGTGAATCGAGCAGGGTCCCACGGACATTGAGGACATTGTGCCGATAGGCCGGCGTGAAGGATTGTCCGGTCAGGCGCTCGATGCGCTGGTCGTTCGCCCAGGCATGCGCCGCAAAGCCTTCATCCATCGGACGCGCGCCGGCGCCGGAAAACAGGCCGGTCGGCAGCAGTTCGACGTTCAGGCCGGCGGCCGACAACCGGTCGAGCATCGGGGTGGCGCCATAGCACCAGCCGCAGAGCGGATCGAAAAGATAGGTCACTTCTGAATTGCTCATAGTCGCTGCCATTCCTGCCCGGCCACCGGACTCGTCGAGGCCGTCGCTCATATGTGGCAGACGGCAGCCTTGCGATAAATGGCGCCCAATTATACAAACTGTCTGATCTGATCATACAAAGGCTGCCAGCTTGGCCGAACTTCTGAACCTCAATCGGCTCGCCTACTTCACCACGGTGATGGAAACCGGCTCTTTCACTGCCGCGGCCGACCGGCTTGGCGTCGCCAAGGCCGTGGTCAGCCATCAGATCGGCAAGCTCGAGGAGGAACTGGGCGCAACGCTGCTGCAGCGCACGACCCGGCGTGTCACGCCGACCGAAGAGGGCCGCCTCTTCTATGACCGCGCGATGATCATCCTGCGCGAAGCGGAGGCGGCCTATGGCGAAATCTCGCGCGGGGCCGTCGAACCGAGCGGAACGCTGAGGCTGACGGCGCCACTCGACTACGGCACCAAGATCGTGGCTCCGGTCATGGCCGCCTATCTCAGAACCTACCCGCATATGCGCGTCGAGGCGATCTTCGACGACGCCGTCAGCAATCTGGTGGACGAGCAGATCGATCTCGGCATCCGCGTCGGCTGGCTCACCGATTCCTCGAACCAGGCGCGGCGCCTGGGGACGATCCGGCAGATCGTGGTGGCGAGCCCTGGCTTCGCGGCGAGCCTGCCGCCCGACGTGACGCCGCGCCAGGCAAGATCGCTGGCCTGGGTCGGCAACACCCAGTTGCGCGGCATCGGCCAATGGCTGTTTTCCAGGGACACTGAGACGGTGCTGACCGAACTCAATCCGGTCATCATGTGCGACAAGAGCCCCGCCGCCCTGGCTTGCGTGCTCGCCGGCATCGGGCTCGGCGTCTTTCCGGACTACAGCGTCAGCGACGATATCGCCGAGGGGCGGCTGGTGCCGGCATTTGCCGACTGGAGCCTGCCGTCAGGCGGCATCCACGCGGTCTTTCCGCCGGCCCGGTTCCGGCCCGCCAAGGTGCGCACCTTCGTCGATCTGCTCGCGGCGGCCGAGAGACGGCGATCGCGCGGTGTTGCCGCGGCTTGAAGCCGATGGCGGTCAGCGGGCCTCTTGCAGGATCATCTCGGCTGCCTTTTCCGCGATCATGACGACCGGCGAGTTGGTGTTGCCCGAGACGATTGTCGGCATGATCGAGGCATCGACCACGCGCAGCCCGCCAAGCCCGTGAACACGCAGGCCCTCGTCGACCACCGCCATCGTATCCGAACCCATCTTGCAGGTGCCGACGGGGTGGAAAATCGTCGTGCCGATATCGCCGGCCTTGCGGATGAGCTCTTCGTCGCTGTCATACTGCGTGCCGGGCAGCATCTCTTCCGGCGCAAAGCGCGCCACCGCCTGTGCCTTCATCAGGCTGCGGACATGGCGCAACGACGCGACGGCCACGCTGCGGTCTCCCTCGGTGGAAAGATAGTTCGGCCGGATCTTCGCCGCCTCCCGCGCGTCGGCTGAACCCATGTGCACGCTGCCCCGGCTTTCCGGACGCAGATTGCAGACCGAGACGGTGACCGCGGGAAAGCGATGCAGGGGCTCGCCAAGACGGTCGGTGCTCAACGGCTGCACATGATATTCGAGATCGGGCGTTGCGAGGCGCGGATCGCTCCTGGCGAAGATGCCGAGCTGGCTCGGCGCCATCGACAGCGGCCCGCTGCGCTTGAGCGCGTATTCCAGCCCCATCGACGCACGGCTGACCAGATTGTGGTAGCGCTGGTTGAGCGTGGCGGTGTTGGCGACCTTGAAGACGGTGCGGATCTGCAAATGGTCCTGCAGGTTTTCTCCGACGCCCGGCAAGGCGTGACGAACATCCACGCCGATGCTCGAAAGCAGGTCGGGGCGGCCCACCCCCGACAGTTCGAGCAGCTTCGGCGAGTTGATGGCACCGGCCGCAAGGATCGTCTGTCCAGCGCGGACCTGATGCAGGCGGCCGCCTCGGCGGAAAATCAGGCCGGTGACGCGCCGGCCGTCGAATTCGAGCCGTTCGGTCTCCGCGCCGAGCACCACGCGCAGGTTCTTGCGCGCCGCTATACCGCGCAGGAAGGCCTTCGATGTGTTCCAGCGCACGCCCTTCCTTTGGTTGACCTCGAAATAGCCCGAGCCTTCATTGGTGCCGGTGTTGAAGTCTTCGGTGCGCGGAATGCCGAGTTCCTCGGCCGCGTCCCGGAAGGCGTCAAGGATTGGCCATGACAGCCGTTGCCGTTCGACCCGCCACTCGCCGCCGCTCCCGTGCATGGCGCCTTTGCCGCCGTGATAGTCTTCCGATTTGAGGAAATAGGGCAACACGTCGTCCCAGCCCCAGCCGGCATTGCCGGCCTGACGCCAGCCATCGTAGTCGGCTGCCTGGCCGCGCATGTAGATCATGCCGTTGATCGATGAACAGCCGCCAAGCACCTTGCCGCGCGGATAGTTGAGGCTGCGTCCATTGAGACCGGCTTCCGGCTCGGTCTTCATCATCCAGTCGGTGCGCGGGTTGCCCATGCAGAAGAGATAGCCGATCGGGATATCGACCCAGTGATAGCGGTCGCTGCCGCCGGCCTCGAGCAGCAGCACATTGTTGCGCGGATCGGCGGAGAGCCGGTTGGCGAGCACGCAGCCGGCGGAGCCGGCGCCGACGATGACGTAGTCGTAACTGCCGAACGGGGACGGTGGAGCTTCGGTCACGTGCGCGCCTGCTGTCCGGCGATGCGCTCCCACATCGGGGTCATCGCCTGGTTGATCTCGCCGTACAGTCGATACCGTCCCGCATATGCATCGGCAACCGCCTCGTTGGGTACAAAATGTCGGGCGGCCGCAGTCATGGCGGCGGCACCTGCGCTGTAGTCCGCGAAAATGCCGACGCCGGTGCCCGCCGCGATCGCCGCTCCCAGCGCGCCGGTTTCGCGGCTGCGCGCCACGGTGACGGGCACGCCGAGCACATCGGCGAATATCTGCGGCCAGACGCTGCTGCGCGAGCCGCCGCCCGACAGCACCACCTGGTCGAAATTAGCGCCCGCTTTGTGCAAGGTCTCGACATGGCGCTTATGCTCGAAGGCAACGCCCTCGAACAGCGCACGCAGCAGATGGGCCCGGCTGTGCCAGCCGGCGATGCCGTAGAAGCCGGCGCGCGCATGGCCATTCTGCTGCGAGCCGTAGAGGAAGGGATGATAGATCGGGATGTCGCTGTTGGGATCGACGGACGCCACCAGTTCGCTGCACAATTCGAACGGCGACTTGCCGGCTTCGCCACCATGTTCGAGGAATTCGCGAACGATCCATTCGAGATTGGCGGCCGAGGTGGCACTGGATTCGATCGCCAGATAGCGCTGGCGGTCGAAAGTCGACAGCATGAAGATCGACTGGTCGCGGATCGGTTCGTCGGTGATGACCTGGTTGATGCTCCAGGTCCCTGCGATAACCGATGCGGCGCCGGTTCTGGTCACGCCCGAACCGACCGCGCTGGCGACGACATCGAACAGCCCGGCGACGACCGGCGTGCCGGCGCGCAGTCCCGTCAGGGCCGCCACCTCCGCTCTGACATGACCGGCAATGTCGGCCGATTCCAGCACCGGCGGCAGCAGGTCCATGCAATCGCCGAGCCCATAGGCGGCAAGCAGGTCCGGCTCGTAGCGGCGGTCCTGCATCTGCAGCAGGCCGCAGCCCGACATATCTGAACTATCGCTGCTGCGCGCGCCGGTCAGGCGGTTGACGACGAAATCCTTGCACAGGAATACAGTTCCGATGCTGGCGAACAAGGCCGGCGAAAAGCGCTTGAGCCAGGCAAGCAGGGTCGGCGTCTGCGCCGCCCACGGCCGTTGCAGGCAATGTGCATAGGTGCGGTCGCCGACATTCTCTTTTGCCCATTCGGCGACGATGTCGACCGCGCGTGTGTCGAGCGACTGGATGCCGATCAATGGCGCGCCCGTGCGATCGAGCGCGTAGAGCCCGTTGCCATGGCCGGCGCAGCCGATGGCGACGATCTCGCCGGCGTCGATGCCGGCTTCAGCAATGCATTGACCAATGACCGAGACCGCGTTGCGCCAGAGTTCGTCGAGGTCGCGTTCGACATGTCCGGGCTTTGGCATGGATGAGCGGCCGTCACGGGCGGCGAATGCCAGTTCGCGGCCGGACAGGTCGAAGAGGATAGCCTTGATGACGGTGTTGCCGGCATCGAGACCGAGAATATAGCTTGCCATTGGCGCCTCCCGAGGCCGCAGCCTAGGCCTGGTTGTACAGATCCCAGGCCGTGCTGCCATCGGCATCGTCGTGAATGATCGCCATCAGCCCGCGCACGACAGCGCTCGGGTTGGCGTGCTGGTAGATGTTGCGGCCATAGACCATGCCAAGCGCACCCTGTGCCATCAAGGCGGCCGACTTGTCGAACACGGCACGCAGATCCTCCTTGCCGCCGCCGCGCACCAGCACCGGGCAGCGCGCCGCCTCGACGACGCGGTGGAAGTCGTTGGGATCGGTGGTCGGATCGGCCTTGACGATATCGGCGCCCATTTCACGGGCAAGCCGGGTCAAGGTGACGATCTTTTCGGCATCGCCGTCGACCATGTAGCCGCCATGCTCTGCGACCGGCAGCATGGCCAGCGGCTCGATCATCAGCGGCAGGCCGTATTTCTCGCAATCGGCGCGCACGCGGGCGATGTTCTGCACGCATTGCCGGAACAGGTCGGGTTCGTCGGGCAGCATGAACAGATTGACCACGACGCAAGCCGCATCCATCTCGATGGCGCCAAGCAAGGGCTCGGCTTCGTTCTGCAGCACCGCCCACATCGCCCGGTGGCGTATCCTGTTATAGGGATTGCCCATGTCGATGCGCATCACCAGCGCCGGCTTGTCCTTGCCAGGCACGGCCTGCAGCAGATCGGCCTGGCCGTAGTTCATCTGGATGGCGTCGGGGCCGGCCTTGACCAACTGATTGACCACACCGGCCATGTCTTCCAGCCCGGCAAGGAAGCTCGGCTCGTTGCAGACACCGTGATCGATGGCTACGTCGAGGCAGCGGCCGCCATCGAACAGCCGGTTCATGCGGACTTTCTTGTTTATGCGCATAGGGCGCTCCTTTGATGCGTCTGGAGATCGATGCCGTGCCGGTAGGCCAGCAAGGTGAGGAAGGTCGCGCGCTCGGTGGCGGCCTCGCTGGCGCTCCAGCCCTTGTGCGCCGCCAGCATGTCGAGAACGGCATTGACGAGGTCGAAGCTGAGACCGCCCGAAATGGCGATGGTGGTGCGGCGCAGGAACAGGTCGGCGAGGCACTCGACCTGCTCGCGCTCGATGATGCGCCCTATCTCGTTTGCCGAATAGTCCGACCGCGGCAGCATCTGTTCGCCCGCCGGGTGCGAAACGAAATCCCTGGCCGACGTGCCATAGCGCTGCAGAAGTGTGCGCGCGCGCTCGACCGGCAGGCCATGCTCGGCGGCGAATGACGCGCACCAGGCGTCCGGATCGGCGGGGAAATCGCGGCCGCCACCGATGGCCATGTCCTGCGTGCCCTGGCTGCGCGCGAGGCCGAGCCGCTTCAGCGCCATATCGGCGGCCAGCGCTCCAAACGAACGGAAGGTGGTCCACTTGCCGCCGATCATGCACAACGTCGCCGGCAGATGTCCGGCCGGTTCGACGAACTCGCAAAAATGATCGCGCGGTATGCGGCCCGTAAAACTGTCTTCGCTGGCGGGCAAAGGACGCACGCCGGCAAAGCGGAACACGATCTGGTCATCGCTAACCTTGATCGAGGGGAAGACGAAAGCGAGCGACTGCAGGATGTAGCGCTGCTCGTCCTCCTCGCAACGGACCTGGTCCGGATCGTCCACCCGGATGTCGGTCGAGCCGATCAGCACCTTGCGTAGATATGGAAACAGGATGCAGATGCGCCCGTCCTCGTTCTCATAGTAGACCATATGGCCGCCGAGCGCGTCGAACAGTTCGCCGTTGTCGACGATCAGATGCGAGCCCTTGGTACCGCCCATCATCGTCTGCGCCGTTGCCCCGATGGACTTGTTGGTCAGGTCGATCCAGCCGCCGGTGGCGTTGATGACCAGTTGCGGCCGCACCGGCAGCTCTTCGCCCGTCAGCGTGTCGGTAATGGCGAGGCCATCGCCTGTCGACGACACCTGCGCATAGTTCAAGACGCGGGCATTCGTCGCGCTCGCCATGGCGTCCAGCAGCATCTCCAGGCCGAGGCGCTCGGGCCGGCTCACCCAGGCGTCGTAGTAGGTCGCCGAATTGCGGATCGCCGGGTTGATCGCCGGCCATGTCTTCAGGGTTTCGGCGCGGCCCCTGAACCGGTGCGTCGGCATCAAACGCCGTGCAGCGGTGAAAAGGTCATACATGGCGAGCCCGGCCTTGATGACCAGCGCCCCGCGCCGGCTGGGCCGCCGCGTCAGCCCCAGGAAACGCACCGCACCGTTGGCGAGACCCGAGAAAATGTCGAAGATCGGCACCGTCGTCGGTAAAGGGGCCACATAGTGCGGCGCATTTCTCAGCAGCCGGTCGCGTTCGAGCAGCGATTCGCGCACCAGTTTGAACTCGCCGTTTTCGAGGTAGCGCAGGCCGCCATGCACCATGCGCGACAGGGCGGCGCTGGCGCCGCTGCAATAATCGCCCTTTTCCGCCAGCACGACATCGACCCCTTGGAGGGCCAGTTCGCGAAAGACGCTGATGCCGTTGATGCCGCCACCGATGACGAGCACGGCGATATCAGGCCGGTCGCGCAGACCGGCTAACGTATGACTACGGTTCATTGGGGCTGTTGCCTTTTTTGCTCAGGCATCCATCGCGGTGAGATGCGCGGCTGCCGCGGCGTCGATCGCCGCAAGCTCGCTTGCCGCAAGCGTGATCTCGCCGGCCCGTGCATTGTCGAGCGCCTGTTCGGGATTGCGCGCGCCGCACAGGGCGAAGGTGATGCCCGGCTGGGCGAGCGTCCAGGCAATGACGATCTGCGCCATCGACGCCTGGTGGCTCTCGGAGATCGGGGCGATGGCCTCTTTCAGCTTTGCGACCTTCTGCCGGTTGGCCGTGGAAAAGCGTGGGTTGTCCTTGCGCTGGTCGTCGCCGCCGAATGTGCGGCCGGGGTCGACCGTGCCGGTGAGCAGCCCCAGCGCCAGCGACGAGTAGCTGAGGGTGGCAATGTCATGGCGGCGGGTGATCGGCAGCAGGCTGCTCTCGAGGGCGCGGTCGATCATCGAATAGCGCTCCTGGATCGCATCGAGCTGGCCGGCGTCGATATAATGGCCAAGATCCTCGGCGCTGATATTGCTGGCGCCAATGGCGCGGATCTTGCCGGCTGCCTTGAGCTTTTCCAATACCGCCATCGTCTCGGCGATCGGCGTCGTCGGGTCCTGCCAATGGGTGATGTAGAGGTCGATATGATCGGTGCCCAGACGGCGCAGGCTCTGCTCGACCTCATAGGCGATGCCGTCGGCGCCGAGATAGCGATGCACAGGCTTGCCGTCCTGATCGAAGAAATGGCCGCCCTTGCCCGAATGCCAGTTCAGCCCGCATTTGGTCGCGATCACCACTTTGTCGCGCTTGCCCTTGATGGCGGTGCCGACGATCGCCTCGCTGCGGCCAAGACCGTAGGCCGGCGCTGTGTCGATCAGGCTGAGGCCGGCATCGATCGAGGCTTCGATCGCCCTGACCGACTCCTTCTCGTCGGTGCCGCCCCACATCCATCCGCCAATCGCCCAGGTGCCCAGGCCTACAGCCGACGCCGATATGCCGGACTTGCCGATCTGCCGCTGGATCTTTCGAGAATTCATGCTACCTCCTGTTCGGCCAGCTCGAGGATCTGGAGC
>NZ_RZOL01000137.1:0-14576 GCF_004022985.1 Mesorhizobium sp. M7A.F.Ca.ET.027.02.1.1
GGCGAGCGGCACGCGTCGCGCTGTCGGCTTGAAGCCGACGACACCGTTGAGTGAAGCCGGTATGCGTATCGAACCGCCGGTATCGGAACCGATCGATATTTCGCTTGTCCCCTCGCCGACGGAAACGCCTGCGCCCGAGGAAGAGCCGCCCGGAATGCGACTGGCGTCCACGGCATTGCCAGGCGTGCCGAAATGGCTGTTGTCGCCGATCGCGGTGAAGGCGAATTCGGTCATGTTGGTCTTGCCGATAATGACCGCGCCGGCCTGCCGCAGCCGGCTGACGATCACGGCATCGCGCAGCGGAGGTGCTGCGGTCCTAAGCATCAGCGACCCAGCCGTGGTCGGCTCGCCGGCGACATCGAACAGGTCCTTGATCGAGACGATGGTGCCGTCGAGCGGCCCTAGCGTCACACCGGCTTGGCTGCGGGCATCGCTGGCATCAGCCGCGGCCCGTGCGGCTTCGGCATAGAGCTTCGTGAACACGTGCTCTTCGCCGGCACGGGCGGCGAGGCGCGCAAGAATGATTTCCAGATGATCACGAACGGATTGCATTTTCGGTGTCGGACTCCGGACGCCTTGAACGTCTTAAGGGGGTGCGGCCAGTGCATGGCTTGCCCAGACTTAACCCGGCGCAGGCAGTTTTGCACCCTGTCGAATACAAGGAAAAACCCGATGCTCTACAAAGGCAGCTGCCACTGCGGCAAGGTGGCCTTCGAATTCAAGGCCGAACTGACCGGTGCCATCAGGTGCAATTGTTCGATCTGCACGCGCAAGAGCGCCCTGCTGTGTGCCATCCCGCATGAGACCTTGCGGGTCTTGGCCTGGGGCGACGATTTGGGCACCTACACATTCGGCAACCATGCCATCGCGCACCGGTTCTGCCGGGCTTGCGGCATCCATCCCTTTGCGGAGGATGTCCGCGAGGGCCGTGAACGCAGCGCCTATATCAACATTAACTGCGTGGCCGATCTCGACCCTTCGACGCTGTCGGTCTTCGATTTCGACGGGCGGTCCGCCTGACGCAATTCCAGGAAAAGTGCGCAGCGGTTTTCCGTCCGAAATTGCGCAGGAACCAATTACCTATCGATAGCCCGTCGCATCGGCGGGCTTGCCGGCGTCCTGAACCTCGGGAACATAACGCCAGGCGTCGGGCCGTGAGCCGTCGAGGTCGGTAAAGCCGTAGACCTGCGCCAGCCCGCCGCTGGACAGCGACTGTCCGTTCCAGCGCGAGCGGTCCGGATCCGCCGCCAAAGCCGCAACGGCGCGGCCGACGAAACGTGGCGTCTCGGAAATGACGAAATGCGGCACCTCAGCGGTGGCGTCGCGCCAATTGCCCTCGCTCACGCCAAAGGCTTCCAGCATCATCTCCGAACGCAGCCAGCCGGGCGTCAGCGACACGGACGTTGCGTCGTGTTTGGCGAGATCCTGGGCATGCGCCCATGCCATGCGCGTCACCGCGACCTTGGCGAGATCGTAGAATGGCGACAGCCGGTAGTGATCGGCATTGTATTCGGCCGTGCCGTCTGTGACCTCGATGAGCAGCCCGCCCGGACGTTCGATCAACAGCGGCAGCGCATGGTGCGCGGTGATCAGATGCGTGTCGATGCCGAGCCGCAGCATGCGCAGGCCATTGTCCAGATTGTGGTCCCAGACCGGTTTGTCCCACTCGAACAGTTTCTCGCCACCCCAGATGTCATTCACCAGTATGTCGAGCCGGCCTTGTTCGGTGCGGATGCGCTCGACCAGTTTGCGCACATCGTCGGCCACCAGATGATCGACCTGAACGGCGATGCCCTTGCCTCCGTTCGCCGAGACCAGTTCCGCTGTTTCCTCGATGGTTTCGGGCCGGGCATATTCGGATTGCTGGGCGCGCGTGCTGCGCCCGGTGACATAGACGGTGGCGCCGGCTGCGCCGAGTTCGATTGCTATGCCCCGTCCGGCGCCGCGCGTCCCGCCGGCGACCAGAGCAACTTTCCCTTGCAGCGTCATTGAACTCTCCCAAAAACGGACTCATCGATCAGACAAGGCTGGCTTGTGCTGTTCGCGCCATATATATAAATGATCATTCGGTTATATCAGGATGTCAAGATGACACGGCCAAAAACCCAGTCCGACGAGCAGGTGCTGGAGACCGCGCACCGGCTAATCCACGAGCATGGTCCCGAAGCACTCACCTACGAGCGTCTGGCAAAGGCCTGCGGTCTCTCCGGTGCAACGCTGGTGCAGCGCTTCAAGAACAAGGCGCAACTGAAACAGCGCACTTTGCTGCACGCCTGGGACGGTCTCGACGAGAACACCAGAAAGCTGGCAGCCACCGTTCCCAGAACCCCCACCGGTGCGGTCGCGTTGCTGGTGGCGCTGTCGCAATCCTATGGCGGCATCGAATCCTATGCCGAAGGCCTGCTTGTCCTGCGCGAGGATCTGCGCGATCCCGTGCTCAGGGCGCGGGGTGCGGCCTGGAAGGCGTTCCTGTGCGACACACTTGCAGCCTGTTTTGCCAAGACGCCCAACCCGCCACGCGACATCGGCCTGCTGATGGCCTCGCATTGGCAAGGCTCGTTGCTGTGGTGGAGCTTTGACCCGGCGATCGAAGTGGCCGCCTATGTCGAGGACAGCCTGAACCGCTTCGTCGCTGCCATCACAACGGCAGCGGCCCGAAAACCGTGATGGTTCTCGGCGTCTCGGCTATGAATCCGATGCCGCCTTCAGCCGCGCCTTCAAGCGCGTCATCGGCTTGGCGCGCAGCCATCTCCGGGGCGAGGAACAGGCCGATATCCGCCAGGCCAGCTGACGCACAGGGTTTCGAACTCAGCTTGCCAAAGGCAGCAGCCAGTTCGGCGGTCCCGGCAGCTTTTGTGCCGGCCTTTCGCGATAGGAATTTTTTCTTGACTCGGTGACCTCAGCTATGCTACATTTCTGTCTATGGTGCTGATTTGCGCCAGTGACCCGCCGCACAGGCGGGTTTTTCGTTTGATGCTCCGTCCCTACGCCTGGCGAAAGCTCCGAAGGAACCCGTTGACCCGAGTTCATTGCCCTGAGCCGACGCATGGAGGCCGTGACGGACTGGCGATTCCAGGCTAAAGCAATTCCAGGAAAAGTGTGAAGCGGTTTTTCCGTCCGGAATTGCGTCAAAACAAAGAGATAGAGCGGTTCAACGTTCCGTTAAACGATGAACTGCTTCAGAAAAATCCGCATGGTTTTCACCTCGCCCAAGACTGCCTTGCCGGCCTCGGAGGGTCCGCTCACCGACATCTTGCGCGGATTGCGGCTTGATGGCGTCGACTATGGCCGCTGCGAACTTTCGGAGCCATGGGCCGTGTTGTTTCCAGCCCAGAAGGCTGCACGGTTTCACTTCATTGGCCGCCGCGGATGCTGGCTGTTCTCGCCAGCCGGAGAATGGATTGAGCTGACACCCGGCGATGCGTTGCTCTTGCCGCGCGGCGCCGAGCATGTCGTTGCCAGCGCGCCTGGCATTCCTGCCGTGCCGATCGAAAGCTACACTGTCGAGCCTTTGCAGGACAATGTCTTCAATGTCTCCAATGGCGGCCACGGCCCGAAAATCTTGCTGTTTTGCGGCAGCATGCACTTCAACCTGGACGGATCGCACCCCTTGCTGGGCATGATGCCGGACATGATGCGCGCCAAGGAATTGATGGCTGGGGAGCCAGGTATTCCGCATCTGCTGCAAGCCATGGCCGGCGAAATCACCATGAACCGCGCCGGTTCCGGCGGCATGCTGGCGCGGCTGGCCGACGTACTGGCTGCAAGCATCATCCGTTCATGGGTGGAAAACAGCGGCGGCGACACCAGAGGCTGGATCGCGGCGATCAGGGATCGCGACATCGGCCGCGTACTTGCCGCCATTCATCTGCAGCCCGACAGGAACTGGACTGTCGAAGCGCTGGCGCGCGAAATGGGCGCTTCGCGATCGGCCTTCGCCGAACGCTTCACGGCCGTCGTTGGCGAAACACCGGCGAGATATGTCGCCCGGATACGCATGCACCAGGCGCGGCAATGGCTGATCGATGATCGGATGCGGGTTTCGGTGGTCGCCGCCAGACTGGGTTACGATTCCGAAGCGTCGTTCAGCCGGGCGTTCAAGCGCATCATAGGCATCGCGCCCAGCCACCTGCGCACCGTTGACGGCACCTCCGAAAACCGCTGAGGCGATCCCGGATCCGCGGCCATGGATCGCAGGGTCTGGATGAATTGCCGGGTCTGGATGAATTGCCAAGCCTTCCGGACGCAATGCCATTGCCGGGCCACCCGCATGCAATAGCTTGCCATAACCAGGCAGCCAGCGGCCGGCGTCCAGTCGGTCCGAAGAGGAGAACCATGCCAAATCATCTGAAGGTCATCGCACTCGCCGTCATGCTTGCGGTTCCCGGGCGCGCCTTTGCCCTCGAGGACAGCTACCTGCCGGCCGACAAGATCCCCTATGTGGCGGAAGTACCCGACCAGCCGCATCGTCTTGGCCCATTGTGGGGCGAGCGGGCCAAGGGTCCGGCAGGCACGTTGCTGAAGGTTCCCGGCAACTGGCGTGCACCGGTCCATGCGCACACCGCGGATTATCGTGCGGTGGTCATAAAGGGGCTGTGGGCGCACTGGCAGATGGATGGCGGCGAGGCGACCAAGGTCGAACTGCCTCCTGGATCCTACTGGACCCAGAAAGCCAATGAGATGCATGACGACGCCTGCGTCTCCGACACGGAATGCGTGATCCTGCTGATCAACGACACGCCCTACGAAACATACTTCCAGAAATAGGCTGGGATGCGGCCTCACGCATGTCGCCCAAAAGTGACCTCGGTTTTGGGAGAACGACATGCACAAAAACAAAGACCTAAAGCGCGTCGCATGAATCCGTTTCAGCGCGACGCGCTTTATGACGCGTGTCGCAAGCTGACGCCGCTGCCCTTGTCGAACAGCACCACCTTGTCGGGGTTCCAGGCAAAGCGCACCGCCTGCTCGATGGCGACGTCGGTCCTGGCCGGCACGGTGGCACGCAGTGTCGCGTCGCCGACGCGCAGCGTCAGGATCTTTTCGACGCCGTGGTTCTCGACGTCGTGAACATGCGCCTCGACCGGCGCGCCGCTCTCGAGATAGACGTCCTCGGGACGAATGCCGAAGACGAGCGGGCGACCGTCGGTCGCCCCGCCCGCTTTGGCTCCCCCCGAAAAAGGCAGTTCGAAGTTCAACGGAGCCATCACCGCGCGGCCGTTCACAAGCTTGCCGTCGATGAGGTTCATCGGCGGCGAGCCGACGAAGCTCGCCACATAGGTATCGCGCGGATTGTTGTAGATCTCGTGCGGCGTGCCGGTCTGAACGATGCGGCCATGGTTGAGCACGCCGACCTTGTCGCCCATCGACATCGCCTCGATCTGGTCGTGGGTGACGAACAGGAAGGTGGCGCCGAGCTGCATCTGCAGGTTCTTCAGTTCAGTCCGCAGCGCCTCGCGCAGCTTGGCGTCGAGCGCAGACAGCGGCTCGTCCATCAGGAACACACGCGGCTTGCGCACGATGGCGCGGCCGATCGAGACGCGCTGCATCTCGCCGCCGGACAGCCGATCCGTCTTGCGGTCGAGCAGGTGCTCGATCCGCAGCGTACGGGCGGCACGGTCGACGCGATCCTTGATCTCGGCGTCGGGCAGCCGACGAATTTTCGGCTTCAGCGGGAATTCGAGATTTTCGCGCACCGTGTAGCGCGGATAGAGCGAGTATTGCTGCAGCACCAGCGCCACGTCACGCTCGGCCGCACCCCAGTCGGCGACGTCGACGCCGTCGATGAAGACCTGGCCTTCGCTCGGCTTTTCCAGGCCGGCGATAAGCCGCAGCGTCGTCGTCTTGCCGGCGCCCGTCTCGCCCAGCAGCACGAAGAACTCGCCATCGGCAATATCGAGATCGAGCCCGGTGAGCGCAGTGTGGTTGCCGAAAGTCTTCGAGATGTTCTTGAGCTGGATATGGGCCATGTCTATCGTCCCGATCTCTTTTTCGAGGGCGTCTGCCCTCCGCTATAGCTCCGGGCGTTCGATTGTTCGAAAGGCCAAGTCATTGGCCTTTCGTGTCCTTCGGCCATCACAATCTCACTCCCAGCGACTTGCCGCTTGCCGTGTCGAAGAAATGCGCTTGGGCCGGATCGATCCTGGCGAACACCTTCTGGCCGGGACCGGCGACGAAGCCGCTCTTGGTGCGTGCGCGCAGCATCTTTGAGCCGACTTTGAGATCGACAATGTCGAAGGAGCCAAGCGGCTCGACGATCTGCGTCTCGACCGGCAAAAACCCCTCCGTCGCCTCGCGGCGGATGAGAACGCCTTCCGGCCGGATGCCGAGCGCGAGCTGGCCGCCTGCATGGCCGTTGAGCTTCGACAGCAGCGCCCGCGGGAACTCGAAGCCGGCGGGAGCCCCGCCGACCGTCACCGAGACCGAGGACGCCGTCTCGGCGACTGCCGCATCGGCGACGTTCATCACCGGACTGCCGACGAACTGCGCCACGAACAGATTGGCCGGGTGCGAATAGACCTCGTCGGGCGAGCCGACCTGCTGCAGCACGCCTTCATGCATGATGACGATGCGGTCGGCGAGGCTCATCGCCTCGACCTGGTCGTGCGTCACATAGATGGTCGTCGACCCTTGCTTGATGTGCAGCCGCTTGATCTCGGCCCGCATCTCCTCGCGCAGCTTGGCGTCGAGCGCGCCGATCGGCTCGTCCATCAGCATGGCCTTCGGCCGCCGCACCAGCGCCCGGCCAATGGCGACGCGCTGCATGTCGCCACCCGAGAGCGCCGATGGCTTCTTGTCCAGCAGATCGGTGATCTGCAGCGTCTTGGCGACGGAGCGAACCTCGCTGTCGATCTCCGTCTTGCTCTTGCGCGTGGCGCGCAAGGGGAAGGCGATGTTCTCGTAGACGCTCATATGCGGATAGAGCGAGAACGACTGGAAGACCATGGCAATGTCGCGGTCGGCGGCCTTTAGATGCTGGATCGGTTTGCCGTCGATGAGGATGTCGCCCTCGTCGATCGTTTCCAGCCCGGCGATGGCCCGCAGCGTCGTCGTCTTGCCGCAGCCCGACTGGCCGAGGAGAACGATGAACTCGTTGTCGGCGATCTTGAGGTTCAGGTCCTTGATGACTTGGACGGCGCCGAAGAATTTCTGGACGCCGCGAAGCTCGATCTGGGTCAATGCTGTGCTCCCGGATTGCGCACCTGGCCGGTGCCGGCCTTTTCCTCAGGCGCGATCTTGGAGGTGACGTTGAAGCCGACCAGCCCGATCAGGATGATGGTCAGGCCATATGTGTGCAACAACAGGTTCCAGGGCTGGCAGAGTGCTATGATGCCGAGCACCATCAGCACCTGCGAACCGGGCTCCAGATATTTCTGGTTGATGGCACGAAAGCTCATTTGCGAATCGCTCCGAAGGACATGCCGCGCAGCAGATGGTTGCGGAGCAGGAACGTGAAGATCGCGACCGGCAGCAGGAACAGAAAGGTTCCGGCGGCGATCACCGTCCAGTCCGGCAGGCCCGAGCCGACCTGGCTCGGGATGAAGGGCGGTGCGGTCTGGGCGCGGCGGTTGGTCATGATCAGTGCGAAGGCATATTCGTTCCACGCGGTGATGAAGCAGAACACCGCGGTGGCGGCGATGCCGGTGGCCGCCTCGGGCAGCACGATCTTGAAGAAGGCCTCCATGCGCGTGTAACCGTCGACCAGGGCCGCCTCTTCATACTCTTTCGGTATCTCATCCATAAAACCCTTCATCAGCCACACCGAGAAGGACAGGTTGAAGGCGGTGTAGAGGATGATCAGGCCCACATGCGTGTCGTTGAGGCCGACCGCCCGGTACATCAGGAACATCGGGATCGCCACCACCACCGGCGGGAGCATGCGTGTCGAAAGGATGAAGAAGAGCAGGTCAGCCTCCCCCTTCACCTTGAAGCGCGAAAAGCCATAGGCGGTGAACGTGCCCATGCCGACCGCCAGCACCGTGGAGGTGATGGCGATGATCAGCGAGTTCATGAAGCGGCTCGGATAGCCGGACCATTGCACCTGGCCCTTGCCGTCGCGCACGATCTTTTCACCGCCGTCGAAGACGACGCGCTCCCACCAGGGCGCTGCCGCATACTCTTCCGGCGTCGGCGCGCTGCGCAGTTGCGAGCGCTTGGTGAACAGTTTGACGAAGGGCGATATCTCCGGCTGGAACACCACCGTCGGCGGGATGGTCGTGGCAAGATTGCGCGGCTTGAACGCCGTCGAGGCAATCCAGTAGATCGGCGCGAGGAAGATGATCGTCACCAAAAGGACAACGACGATGGCGACGCGATTGAAGCCGATTTCGGAAGAAGTGCGGACGGCGGCCATCTCAGCGCTCCTTCACCTTGTTGAGGTATTTGACGTAGATGTTGGTGATAGCCAGCACCATGATCAGCACGATGTAGGCAAGCGCGCAGGAGCGCCCGGTCTGCCATTCCTGGAACGCCATCTTGTAGAGCCGGATCGAGATCACCTCGGTGGTTGGCTGGCTGGTCAGGATGTAGGCGAGATCGAAGGTCTTGAACGCCTCCATGGTGCGGAAGATGATCGCGATCATCAGAATCGGCGCGACCAGCGGCAGCGTAATGCGAAAGAAGGTATAGAACGAGCCGGCGCGGTCGATCGCCGCCGCCTCGTAGAGGTGCTTCGGCACTGCCGACAGGCCGGCAAGCGACAGCAGCATGACGAAGGGCGACCACATCCAGATGTCGGTGATGGCAACCGCGTAGAGCGCCATGTCAGGGTTGGACAGCCACTCGAAATTGCCGAGGCCGAGTGCATAGTTGATGACACCCCATGACGGATCATAGAGCAGCTTCCAGAACAGACCGACGACGGCCATCGACAGCATCATCGGCAACAGCAGCAGTGTCGTCAGCAGGCCCTTCAGCGGGATATCGCGGTTGAGCAGCAACGCCACGCCAAAGCCGACGATGACCTGACCGACCACGGAGACGATGACATATTTGGCGGTGATGGCGAAATTCGACCAGATGAACGGGTCGTTGAGCAGTTCGCGATAATTCTGCAGTCCGACGAAATTGGCCGCCGCCGGGCTCGACGCGCGAAAGTCGGTGAACGAATAGCCGAGCGAATAGAGCAGTGGAAAGATGTTGAAGACGATCAGGAAAACGATCGTCGGGATGATGAAGAGATTTCGGATCGTGAGGTCGCTCATGCCGCGGGTGGCGGAGCGCGAGTTGGGATCCAGCGTGGTCATGACTGCAGTGGCCAAAGCCAGTTCCTTCCTTGTGAAAAGAAAACGGAAGGGGTGGGCTCCCACCCCTTCCGAGCGTTAGTGCCGCTTACTTCACGCGGTTGTACTTTTTGAACGTCGCGTTCCAGTCCGCGGCGAGCGCATCGAGCACTTCCTTGGCCGTGCCCTGATTGCCGGTGATGTACGGATAGACGCGTTGGTTCATCGCGATGAGCAGCTCGGCATATTCCGGCGTCGCCCAGAAGTCCTTCACCTTGAACATGGTTTCGTAGAAAGCCTTGTTGTAAGGCGTGGCGTTCTGGAATTCAGGCGACTCGAGCACCTTGGCACTTGCCGTGTAACCGCCGAGTTCCGCCCACTTCTTCTGCGTCTCGTCTTTGATGAACCATTCCAGGAACTTCATCGCCTCTTCCTTGTTGTTGGAATAGGAGATGACGGAGATGCCCTGGCCGCCGAGCGCGGCGAACTGGTCGCCGTTCGGGCCGGCAGGGTTGGCGAAGAAGCCTGTGTTCTTGGCATTCGGGTTCGAGGCTTCGTTGATGAGCGCCGGGAAGAAGGCGAAGTAGTTCATGCTCATCGCAGCCAGATTCTCGGTGATCGCCTGGTTGTCCTCGATGAAGAAGCTCTTGGCCCAACCAGGAGGTGTGAAGGAATAGAGTTCCTTGTAGACCTCGAGCGCCTTGACGTTCTGATCGGAGTTGATGATCCCGTCGACCTTGTAAGTGGCATAGTCGCCAAGTTCGCCGCCGTAGGAGAAGATGGCGTTCTCGACGCCCATAACCAGGGCATCATATGAATTGTCGGTGTAGATGGCGACGCCGTAGCGCTTCTGGTCGGGACGGTGGAAGAATTCGGCAATGTCGCGCAGCGCCTTGAAATCCTTCGGCACGCCGAGATCGTAGCCATACTTGGCCTTGAAGGCTTCCATTTCCTTGGGGTCCTCGAACCAGTCCTTACGGTAGGACCAGCCGACTGCGTCACCCTCGGCCGGGATCGACCAGTACTTGCCAGAGGCCGACGGATATTCGGCGTAGTACTTGACAGTCGCCGGCGCCATCACCTCCTTCAAATTATGCTTGTTGAAGAAGTCGGTAAGGTCGACATAGTGGCCCGCCTCGGATGCGGCACCGATCCACTGCGAGTCGCCGACCACCATGTCGTAGGCGCTGCCCTTAGCGTTGAACTCGGTGAATGCCTTGGTCTGGAAGTCGGACCAAGGTGTGGTTTCGACCGTGACCTTCACGCCGGTCTCGGCCTCGTAGAGATTGACGAGTTCCTGCAAATAGTTCGCCGGATCCCATTCCGCCCAGAATATGGTGAGTTCTTTGTCCTGCGCGTAAACGGACGTTCCGCAGGCAAGCGTTAAGCCGATACCAGCAAGTGCGCTGGTCACTAACTTGCGCATAATGATTTCCTCCCTTGTGCGCGTTCTACCTTATCGTGCGAGCCGGCAACGGGGCCGGCCCTGGTAGTTCCTCCCGTGATCGCACCTTCCCGGTTTCGAGCCTCCTCGCCCCTGCCGGAAAATGGATCGCAGCCCTCACTTTCGATCCGCTTTTCTGATCCAATCTGGTATTACCAATTTTGCATGCGCGTCAAGCCCTTTCTTGACAGCTTGACGTGGCCATTGCCATCGGATTCCGGCTTTATCTGCCTGTTTTACCAAGATTTTCCTACTCAGTGATATGATTGGGTATTGTCCGACACCCCACTCAACGGCTAAGATCAGTAGCGTGCATGCCAATCTGGTCGAACCAGATAGGCTCTATTTCATGACTGCCTTCGGATCGGGGCTGCCTCCTTCATCGACCGATTCCGCGACTGCCGCACGCACCAGCGCCCCGGCTGCCCACTGTGCGACCGCCCTCGTCCGGCGGCTGTCCAGTCCCCAGATATCCTTGAGCACAATCAGCACCTCGACGCCGAAGATCAGCGACAGCGCCTGCGCCAGCCGCTTGAAGTCGCGCGGCGGCAAACGGCTCTTGAGCGGCGCGATCGCATCTTTCAGCAAGTCGATGCGATGGCCGCGCGTAAAGGCGGGCTCAGCGCCCAGCGTGCCGGCCTGACGCCGCGCCCATTGATCGAGCGACAGCTTCAGTGCTGCCTTGAACGTGGCCTCGAAGGCCTCGATGCGCGGCATGGCCGTATCGAACAGCTCCGCGACCCGGCGCTCGGCATCGGCGGAGGTCGATTGCCAGGTGAGGATTGGCCCCAGCCCCTCGTCGACGACGGCCTGCACCAGTGCCGACTGGCTCGGGAAGTAACGATAGGCGGTGGCACGGGAAACCTCGGCCGCCTCGGCGACCTCGCTGACCGAGGGCGTGACGCCCGCCTGCATCAGCCTTGTTGCCGTCTCCAGCATCAGCCGTTTGGTCCGCGCGCGCGGACCACGTTCGGGCACCGGGCCGGTTGCCCGTTCAGCGTCGTCGCTCGCAGCGGATTGTTGACGTGAGACATTCATGCCAATACGATACGCGCGTCTCAAAAATTTGCAATGGTGTCCGCATCGTCGAGTGGCCCGGGCAATGAGCAATGGGGGCGGCATCGCGCCTGCCAGGATCGGGGGAGCGCAAATGAAGCGTATTTATGTGGTGGGTACCGCGGACACGAAGGGCGAGGAGCTCGCCTTCCTGGCCGATGCGATCACTGCTGCGGGCGCCATCGTTTGCCGTGTCGATGTCGGAACGCGCGACGCAACCATCCCCGTCGATATCGGCGCTATGGAAATCGCCGACCATCATCCCGGCGGCCGTGACGCCGTGCTCGGCGGCAATGACCGTGGCGCCGCGGTCGCCGCGATGGGCATCGCCTTCGCCCGCTTTGCCCCATCGCGCAACGACGTCGCAGCCATGATCGGCATCGGCGGCGGTGGCGGCACATCGATCATCACGTCGGGCATGCGCGCCCTGCCGCTCGGCTTGCCCAAGATCATGGTCTCGACGCTCGCCTCCGGCGATACCGCACCCTATGTCGATGTCTCCGACATCATCATGATGCCAGCGGTGACCGACATGGCCGGACTGAACCGGCTCTCCCGTGTCGTGCTGCACAATGCCGCCCAGGCGATCGTAGGCATGACAACCAAGCCGGCGCCGCCACCCGACGGCAAACCATCGATCGGCCTCACCATGTTCGGCGTCACAACGCCTTGCGTGACCGCCATCGCCGACCAGCTCCGTTCCAGATATGACTGCATGGTCTTCCACGCCACCGGCACCGGCGGCCGCAGCATGGAAAAGCTGGCCGACAGCGGCTTGCTGTCCGGTATCGTCGACATCACCACGACCGAAGTCTGCGATCTGCTGTTCGGCGGCGTGCTGCCGGCGACTGACGATCGTTTCGGCGCCATAGTTCGCACGGGGCTGCCCTATGTCGGCTCCGTCGGCGCGCTCGACATGGTGAACTTCTGGGCGCCTTCGACCATTCCGGACCACTATCGCGGGCGGCTTTTCTACGAGCACAATCCCAATGTCACGCTGATGCGCACCACGGCGGACGAATGCCGTGCGATCGGCGAATGGATCGGCACCAGGCTCGCCCGCTGCGGAGGGCCGGTGCATTTTCTCATCCCGGAAAAAGGCGTCTCGGCGCTCGACATCGAAGGCGGCGCCTTCTTCGACCCGGAAGCCGACGCCGTTCTGTTCGAAGCCATCGAGCGCACCATCCAGCCCAACGGCAAGCGCCGCGTGACACGCCTACCGCTGCATATCAACGACCCGGAATTCGCAAAGGCTGCAACATCGGCCTTCCTCGACATCGCCAGACAGTGAGAGATCTCAAAAAATGCCCGCCATACCGCGCAAGGACATATTGAAGAAATTCAGGGGGATGATCGACAAGGGCGTGCCGATCGTCGGCGGCGGCGCCGGCACCGGCCTGTCGGCGAAAGCCGAGGAGGCCGGCGGCATCGACCTCATCATCATCTACAATTCCGGCCGCTACCGCATGGCCGGGCGCGGCTCGGCCGCTGGCCTGCTCGCCTATGGCAATGCCAACGAGATCGTCAAGGAGATGGCCTATGAGGTGCTGCCGGTGGTCAGACACACGCCTGTGCTGGCCGGCGTCAACGGCACCGACCCGTTCGTCATCATGCCGCTGCTGCTGGCCGAGCTGAAGACCATGGGCTTTTCCGGCGTGCAGAATTTTCCCACCATCGGCCTGTTCGACGGCAGCATGCGGCAAAGCTTCGAGGAAACCGGCATGGGCTTCGGCCTCGAGGTCGACATGATCGCCGAGGCGCACAAGCTCGACCTCTTGACCACGCCCTATGTCTTCAACCCCGACGAGGCCCGCGCCATGACCAAGGCCGGCGCCGACATCATCGTCGCCCATATGGGCGTGACGACCGGCGGCTCGATCGGCGCCACCTCAGCCAAGTCGCTCGACGACTGCATCGTCGAGATCGACGCCATCGCCAATGCCGCGCGCTCGGTGCGCAAGGATGTCATCCTGCTTTGCCATGGCGGGCCGATCTCGATGCCGGACGACGCCCGTTACATCCTCTCCCATGCCAAGGGTCTGCACGGCTTCTATGGCGCTAGCTCGATGGAACGGCTGCCGGCGGAAGCCGCGATCGCCAAACAGACGGCCGATTTCAAGGCGGTGACACTTGGTGGCCAGAAGACCACGAAGAAAAAGAAGGGATGAGAGAGATGACCGACAAGAGCAAAATGTTTGTCTACCCGAAGGACGTCAGCGCCTTCGGTTTCGACTGGGGAAAATTGGCGCTGACGGTGGCGCCGGAGGTGAATGGCGCAACCCGCTTTTCCGGCGGCGTGGTCGACCTGCCCTCCGGCAAGGGCCACACGCGCCACAACCATCCGGGCGCGGAAGAAATCATCTTCGTCATCTCCGGTCATGGCGAGCAGATGGTCGAGGACGAAAAGGGCAATCCGGTGGTGGCAGAAGTCGGCCCCGGCTGCACCATCTATGTGCCGGAAAGCCGCTTCCATTCGACGCTCAACACCGGTGACGGGCCGATGCAGCTTTTCGTCGTCTATTCGCCGGCCGGGCCTGAACTGGTTTTGCGTGAGCTGCCGGATTTCAGGCTGATCCCGCCGGGGCAGTGATGAACTTGTTCAAGGGTAGCGCTGCCCCTCATTGTCCTGCCGGACATTTCTCCCCGTATAGTGACGGGGAGAAAGACGCAGTCATCGGCGCTTCGCCAATTTTCAACGCCACCAAATAGGTGCCGAGGGCGCGGCTGCTGTCCAGCCGATAGATGGGTAACAGTTTGAACCGGATAGATAGGTAACAGTTTTCCCCCTTATGATGGGTTCGCGGCAGCGCCAAGCGGTTGGGTTGGCGCGGCGCTGCGGCGAACCAGTTTCCTGT
>NZ_RZOL01000138.1:0-14498 GCF_004022985.1 Mesorhizobium sp. M7A.F.Ca.ET.027.02.1.1
ATTCCACGATCTGTCCGTCGGCGAGAAAGCAGCGGCGCTCGGTCATCAGCAGCGGTGCGCCCGCGTCACAATGAAGGTGCTTTGCATCCTCCAGCGACGCGCCGCGCGAGCGCATGCGCTGGATTGCCCTCTGAGGCAGGAAGCCGCGTGCATCAAGCGCTTCATAAAGGGAATCCTGAACCATCTCGGGCGAAGGAAGGAAGCGAACCGGCACGGCCGAGACCTCGACGGCGATCGGCGCGCCATCGGCCGTCCTCACACGACGCATGCGAACCACATTGGTATTGCCCGCAATACCCAGGGCCATCATTTCGGCCGGGGATGGACGGCTTATCTGCTTGGAAAGCCATAGACATCCAGGCTTCAGGCCGCGCGCCAGAATGTCCTCCGAAAAGCTCGTCAGCGTCGAAAGCGATTTCTCGACCCGCGACCCGATCTCGGTTTTGGAACCGTGCCGGCGATTGAGCTGCCCTTCCTCTTCGAGCAGCGCCAGGGCCTTTCTCACAGTGACTCGCGAGATCGACAGGGCTTCCGCCAGAACCCGCTCGCCTGGCAGAACCGCGCCGGCTTTCAACGCGTTGGAGCGGATCGCCGCCTCGATCGCCGATTTCAACCGTCTGTAAAGCGGCACATCGGACGCTGTCGCTTCCATTTCCCGACTGACAAGCCCGATCAGGTTCACGGTTGTCATTGCCCTTCCTCCCGCGCGAGAAGCACCCAGGATCAAAACATTCCTGACTGGACCTATACTGGTATTATCAATCCGGTGCAAACGGCCAGCGGACGGTGCTTCGCCGCGCCCTCAGCGCATCACGATCCCTTAGCGAACCCTCGGTGACAGCTTCATGGAGATGCGATCGCAGGCAGCCCGCAGGACCTCCAGAGTATAGGCATGGCGGCTTTCACGCGTATGGCGATTGATATAGGCGACGATGATGGAGGCGACGGCACTGCCGTCCGGCCCGATGACCGGACAGCAGATATCGGTGATGCCGACGAAGTCACGGCTCTCGCGCATCCAGTAGCCGTCCGCGCGGATGGTACGAAGCTGCTTTTCCAGCGCGTCACGATCCAGCGGCGCCGGTGAATGCGCCGCACATTCATCGATCATCCGCGCTGCGACCTTTGGTGACTGGAAGGCAAGTATCACATGGCCGGAGGTCGCGTCGGTGGCCAGGCGGCCGTAGCCGAGGCGCAGCGTGAACGCCATGTCCTCGCCGCCGGGAGCGGCCGCGGTCACGACGGTCAAGCCATGATTGAAGACGACCAGGTGCGGCGACTGATTTGAGTCCCCGGCAATCTGCGTCAGCTCGGGCATGGCGGCGGACATGAGATCCTGAGCGCTCGGCGTGTGCAGCCCCAGCTTGAAAAGCTTGTCGGTCAACGAATAGGCGTCGGTCTCGGCGTTGCGCTCGATATATTGACGCTCCTGCAGCGCGATCAGCATCCGGAAAATCTCATTCTTCGAACGGCCGAGGCCTTCCGCGATCTCCTTCATCGTCAAGGGCGCCCGCGCCTCCGCCAGCAGTTCCAGGACATCCAGACCCTTGGTCAGCGCCGGGGCCGAATAGGTCGGTTTGCCACTCTCTTTTGCATCATCTGCCATTCGAAGAATCCCCGGTGGTCCCGCACGATAGAGACAAGAAATCGGAATTGCCATTGGTTTTATATCCAAACTTGACACCATATATAAAACTGACATGATGACGGGGACAATGAATTTCGAGGCCGACCCGATGACCGTCCAGAGACCTGCAAACACTGTGCGCGCAACCATCATTCCCCGGAACAACAGTGTTTACACGTCGGTCGATTTCGATCGCGAGGGCAAGCAGATCGGTTTCTTCCATGTGCCTCAATCGCCGCACGACGATGCCTGGGGCACGGTCCGCGTTCCGCTCGCCGTCATCAAGAACGGTGACGGTCCGACGGTCCTGATCGAGGGTGGCAACCACGGCGACGAATATGAGGGGCCGATCGCGCTCGGCGAGCTTCTGCGCGAGATCGATCCACGGGATATTGCCGGACGCATCATTGCGATTCCGGCCATCAACATTCGGGCCGTCGAGGCCGGCACCCGCACCTCCCCGGTCGACGGGTTGAATTTCAACCGCAGTTTCCCGGGCGATTTCAACGGCACGCTGACAAGCCAGATCGCGGCTTACGTGCATGACGTCCTGTTTCCGATGGCCGACTACTTCCTGGATCTCCATTCCGGCGGTTCGTCCCTGATGATCCTGCCGAGCGCGATCATCGAGCCCTCCCCGACCGCGCAAGGGCATCGCAAGAACATCAAGGCGACGCTCGCCTTCGGGGCGCCGACCGTTGTCATGGTCGACAATCTCGGTGAAACCCGGACCTCGACCGCGTCCGCCAACCACCAGGGGCTGATCGTCATCGGCAGTGAGATGGCCGGCGGCGGCCTTGTCAGTCCGGATGCGCTGGCCATCTGCCGTAGGGGCATCCGCAATGTGCTGAAACATGCAGGCGTTCTGAATGGCGCGCCTGACATCGCCCCTGGCGCCAACGCGCGCGTGCTCAAGGTTCCCGGAAGCGAAGGCTATCTGCTTTCCGAGGAGGACGGTGTCTTCGAACCCTTGAGCCCGCTCGGCAGTGCCGTCAGCAAAGGCGACCTTGCCGGACGCATTCACTTCCTCCACACGCCGTCACGCGCGCCCATCGATCTCCTTCACCCCATCGACGGCATCGTTTTCGCCAAGCGTCAGCCCGGCCGCGTGCGTCCGGGGAATTGCTGCTTCGTGCTTGCCAACGAATATCCGGAGGCACTGACCGATGAGCCATGAGGACATCATGGCGGCTGCCCGGCGCATTGCCCCCTTCATACGGCGAACCCCGGTCGTCAAGCTCGACCATGCCACGGGCGCAAACCTTCAAAATGATGTCTATTTGAAACTGGAATGCCTCCAGGTGAGCGGCTCCTTCAAGATTCGGGGCGCCACGAACCGGGTTAAAACGCTCGAGCCAAGCCGGATCGAAAACGGACTGATCGCCGCATCCGGTGGCAATCACGGCCTGGCCACCGCCTATGTGGCTGCCCGGGCCGGCGTTCCCGCCACCATCTACCTGCCGAACAATGCAAGCCCGCTGAAGGCGGAAAAGCTGCGCAAATGTGGGGCTGACGTTCGCTTCGAAGGCAATGTCTGGGATGAAGCGCATGAGGCGGCATTGGCCGAGGCAAAGGCGAGCGCCGCCTTCTACATGCATCCCTTCGCCGATGCGCAGATCGTGTCCGGTCAGGGAACCGTGGCGCTGGAGATGGTCGATCAAATTCCCGATGCCGACATCTACATCGTCGCGATCGGCGGTGGCGGGCTCATCAGCGGCATGTCCGAAGTCCTGAAGCACGTCAAACCCGAAGCCAGGATCATCGGTGTCGAGCCGACCGGTTCACCGACCCTTCACGCCTCCCTGGCTGCCGGCCGTGTGGTTCGCTTGCCCGAGATAACGACGAAGGTGGCGACCATGGCCTGCGGCCGCACGGACGAAAGCATCTACGAGATCGTCGCCAAGCACGTCGACGACATTGTCCTTGTCGAGGATGCGGACATGCAGAAGGCCGCTGAATTGCTCTGGTTCGAATTCGGCATCGCCGCCGACCTCAGCGGCGCGGCATCGCTGGCCGCCTTGATGAGCGGCGCTTTCAAGCCACCGCGCGGCGCCCGCATCGCCGGGCTTGTCTGTGGCGCCGGTGTCGAGGGCCTGAATGGCTGAGGTTGAGCAAGGCCGGTCCACGCAGACGCGGCCCTGACATGAATACGGCACGAGTGCCGCGAAATACCGCCGGAATGCCTGTCACTGGGACGGTCGTCGTGCGGGACATGAAAAAGAGGCGAAGAATCGTCCTGTCGCAACAAGAGGAGAACTGAAACATGCGCATTTCCCTGAAAGCATCCATTGCTCTGCTCGCACTCGCCATCGCGACGCCCTCGCTTGCCGCGGAAAAGGTTTTGGGGCTTGCGGCAATCGACCTGCAGAACTCCTTCTTCGTCCGCATGAAGGAAGCGGGCGACGTGGCTGCCGCCGACTATGGGGTGAAATCCACTTGGCAGAGCGCCGAGGGCAGTCTGGAAAAACAGGTCAGCATCATCGAGAATTTCATCAATCAAGGCGTCAGCGCGATCCTGATCGATCCGATCGACAAGAACGCGGTCATTCCGGTCATCCAGAAAGCCACCGCCGCCGGCATTCCGGTGATCACCATGGGCAACAAGGTCGAGGCCGGCTCGAACTACTCGACGCTCTATCCGGACTACGACAACATGTCGATGGTTGCCCGCGCGCTCGGCAAGTCGCTTGGCGGCAAGGGCGAAGTCGCCCTGCTCGTCGGTTCGCGTGGCAACTTCGTGTCCGACACGCGCGAAAAAGGCTTTGTCGAAACCCTGAAAAAGGAGTTTCCGGACATCAAGGTTGTCGGCATCGAGCCGACCGGCTGGGACGCAGCCAAGGCAACCAATGCCGCCCAGACCTGGCTCACCACCTATCCGGATCTGAAGGCCATCGGCTGCATCTCCGACAGCCTTTGCCTGGCCGCCGATTCCGTTGCCAGCTCGATGGGAACTCAGTTGCTCTACGGCGGCTATGACGGCGACGCCGAGATGAAGCCGCTGATCGACGACGGCAAGATGGTGATGGACGTGCTGACCGGCGCCTATCGTGTCGGCTACTGGAACATCGCCGTTGCCGCTCGTCTGGCCAACGGCGAAAAGCTGCCGCAGGATCTCTACATGCCGACCTATTTCGTGACCTCGGATGCGACGGCCGCGAAGCTCAAGGCGGATGGCCTCACCTTCGAATACATCAACACCGACAAAGAGGCGGTGGAAGCCAAGAACTATACCGAGCAACTCGGTCCCAAGGTTCCGGCGACCGCCATGACCCTGGCAAAGTAACAGCCTAGAGCGGCTCAAGCGCCGGATGACGTATCATCCGGCGTCCCCTTTTCCTGACGATCGCCGTCGCCGCTCCGTGGTGACCGCGCATGATGCTCGATAAGAGGACCGACCCATGTTCCAGTCCTGGACCTCTCCGTTACTGCGGCGCAACGAACCGGTTCTCATCGCGGTGCTGCTGGTCGCCATCGCCGTCTTCGGCTGGATCGATCCGCGTTTTCTGTCGACCGGCAATCTTGTCAGCATCGCGCAGCAGAGTGCGGTCATCGCCCTCATCTCTTTTGCCATGACGGCCGTGATCATCGCGCGCGGCATTGATATTTCCGTCGGCAGCAATCTTGCCTGTTCCGGCATCGCCGCGGGTCTTGCCTACACGGCAACCGGCTCGGCGAGCTTGAGCCTTCTCGCCGCGATCGGTGGCGGTGCCGCAATCGGTCTGCTCAATGGAACGTTGATCGGCTTTGCCGGCATCTCCCCATTCATCGCAACGCTCGCCACCATGGCGTTTGCGCGCGGCCTGGCGCTCAGCCTCTCCGGCGCATCCAGCATCGCGGTCGCCGATCTGGTCCTGCTTTTCGCGGGACGCGAGACGATCGGCCTCCTGCCGGTCTCCGTCATCATCGCCGCCATCTGCCTGGGCCTCTGGTGGTTCGTGCTCAATCGTACGGTCTACGGACGCTGGATCTATGCGGTCGGCGGCAATGCGGGCGCGGCGCGGTCCTCACTGGTTCCCGTCGACCTCGTGCGCATCTCCGTCTACCTGATTGCCGGTGCGACGGCCGGGCTCGGCGCGATACTCACCATCGGTCGTCTCGGTTCGGCACAGCCGCTTGCCGGCACCGGGCTCGAATTTACAGCCATTACAGCCGCGATCATCGGCGGCACGAAACTGTCCGGCGGCCAGGGCTCCATCTGGGGAACGGCGATCGGGGCGCTGCTGCTGGGCGTCATCAACACCGGCCTGTCCTTCCTGCAGGTGCCGCAGATCCTGAACTATTTCGTGACCGCGAGCCTCATTCTGGTGGCCGTTCTTACCAGCCAGCCGGAGAGTGTCGCCGCCCTGTTCAAGACCGGTGGCCGCAAGTCCACCCCGTCGCCCCGCAACATCGCCGCAACACCGGTCGGCAAACACAGCATCGCCTTGCGCGGGCTTGGCAAGTCTTTTCCGGGCGTCAAGGCACTCGATGGTGTCAGCTTTGCCGTCTCGGCCGGTGAGGTGGTGGGACTTGCCGGCGAGAACGGGGCCGGGAAATCGACGCTGGTGAAGTGCATTTCCGGTCTGCATCGCCCGGACGAGGGTGAGATCATCATCGACGGCAACGCCGTCCAGTTCCACTCCCCCAGCGACGCCAAGGGCATCAGCGTCATCCATCAGCATTTCAGCCTTTCGCCGGACCTGACGGTGGCCGAGAATCTCTTCATCGGCCGCGAACCGCATACCCGCCTGGGATTTCTCGACCGGGCTCGGATGCGGCGAGATGCAAAATCCATCATGGACGAGCTGTCGCTCGATATCGACATTGGCGCGGAGCTGCGAACACTTTCCGTCGGGCACCGGCAGATGGTGGAAATTGCCCGTGCCGTTCTGTCCGATGCCTGGTTCTTCATCATGGACGAGCCGACCAGCGCGCTCTCCAACCGCGAGCGCGACCAGCTCTATGACCTGATCGACAGGCTGAGAGCTCGCGGCGCCGGCATCCTCTACATCTCCCACAAGATGGAAGAGATCTTCAGCCAGTGCGACCGCGTCGCCGTTCTGCGTGACGGGCGCTTCATCGGCGAGCGCCAGACCCGCCAGACCAGCGAGGCCGAGATCGTCTCGATGATGGTCGGGCGCGATGTCGGCGACATCTTCCCCTATCTCGAAGCGCAAGTCGGCGAAACCGCGATCGAAATCAGCAACATCTCCGATGGCAAGCTCTTGAAGTCGGCCACGCTCAGCGTGTGCAGGGGCGAAATCGTCGCGCTCGCCGGCCTGATGGGAAGCGGCCGCTCCGAGGTGCTCAGGCTGATTGCCGGCCTCGAGACCATGCATGGCGGCACGCTCAGAATTTTCGGCGGGCAGCAGACCGGCGGCGACACCAAGGCCGCCAATCGCGCCGGCATCGTCTACATACCCGAAGACCGGCACCTGGAAGGATTCGTCGGCACGATGTCGATCAGGGACAACCTGTCCCTCGCCTGGATTCGCGACAACAGTCACTTCGGCCTGCTGAGACCTCGCCGCATCCTGGCACTCGCCCGCGATCTCATCGGCTCACTCGGCGTGCGGCCGGCCCAGCCCGACAAAATGACCATCGAGCTTTCGGGCGGCAATCAGCAGAAGGTCGTCATCGGCAAATGGCTTGCCACCAAACCGAAGATCATCCTGCTCGACGAGCCGACACGGGGCGTCGACGTCGGCGCGAAGTCCGAACTCCATCACCTGATCGCAAGATTGAAGGCCGAGGGCGCGGCGATCCTCATGGTGTCGAGCGAGTTGCCCGAGGTTCTCGGCGTTGCCGACCGCATCGTCGTCATGCGCGAAGGCCACTCTGTCGGCACGCTGGCTCGTGGGGCGACGGAAGAAGACGTGATGACGCTGGCCTTCGGTGATCGCACGATCACGCCACCAGCCTGCGCACCCCGGCCAGCATCCAACCTTGCACCATGCCTGTAAGGAGAACCCTTTGAGCAAGCTGAAGATCGCCATCGTCGGTGCCGGCTACATGGGTCTCCTGCATGCGCAGGTGGTTGCCGCGAGCCCTGTCGCGGAACTGTCGGCATTCGTTGATCCGAATGCTGCCACGGGGAGCAAGGCCGCGTCGGATTTCGGTGCCCGGCATTTCCGCGATGCCGCCACCGCGCTGGCCGCCAATGCCGCCGACGCCTATATCGTGGCGGCACCCGACACGCTGCATGAAGACGTCTGCCGCACGCTGCTCGATGCCGGCAAGCCGGTGCTGCTCGAAAAACCGATGGCTCACGATCTTTCCGCTGCCAAGGCGATTGCCAGAGCGGCGGAGAGAAACGGCGCGCGCCTGTTGGTCGGCCACATCCTGCGGTTCGACCCGCGCTATTGCGAGGCCGCGGCAGCGGTGAAATCCGGGCGGATCGGCGAGCCGATCCACGGCAGCAGCGGCCGTTTCACCAATCGCGAAGTCGGTCTTCGCATGAACGGAAACTCGAGCGTCTGCTTCTACCTCGGCGTGCACGACGTCGATGCGCTGCAATGGATCTCAGGTTCGGACATCATCGCCGTCTACTCTCGGCCCGTCGCCAAGCTCATGCCTTCGCTCGGGGTTCGCTCCGAAGACGCGATCTTCTCCACCGTCGAGCTGTCGAACGGAATGAGCGGACAGCTCTATTTCGGCTGGACGCTGCCACCGACCGTTCCGACCGGCATCTGGGCACGCACGGAAATCATCGGCACGGAAGGCATGATCGACCTCGACGTGCGCGACCACGGTCTACGCATCCTGTCGCGTGGACAGTGGTCGCAACCCGACGCCCTGCACTGGCCGACCGTCAATGGCCGTATCACCGGGGATCTCTTCGAGGAGGTCCACCATTTCATTTCGGCGGTTCGCGACGACACCCCTTTCGTGATGCCGGTCGGCGACGCCCTGCGCGCCGTCGCCGTCAATGATGCCATCCTGCGCAGCGTCAAATCAGGCCTGCGCGAACCGGTCGAAGATTGGCACATCCGATGAGAGGATCCTCATGACCCGCCAACAGAACATCTGGTGCAGGCGCTTTCTCGACCTCTCGCCGTTGATCCTGCTGGTCATCCTGCTGGCGATCTTCGCGCTCATCGACGCCCGCATCGTTTCAACCGCCAGCCTCATCAACATCGTCGCCCAGGCGACCCCGATCGCCATCCTGGCGCTTGGGGCTCTGATCGTTCTGCTGACGGCGGGCATCGACCTGTCCGCCGGCGTCGGCGTCGCCTTCTGCGCCGTCTTCATCGCCAGCCTGATCGACGGCGGCGCCGGCCTGCCGCTTGCCCTGCTCGTCGGCTTTGCCGTGATGGTGGTGATCGGCCTCGCGAACGGCGCCGTTATCGCATTGTTGAAGATACCGCCCTTCGTGACGACACTGGCCACAATGGTCGCGCTGCAGGGCGCAACGCTTGCGGTTGCCTCCAAAGGCGTCCTGATGCTGAAGGATCCGACGCTTCGCGCGGTCGGCATCGAGCGCAGCTTCGGCATTCCCAATGTCATCTTCGCAACACTGCTGATCGTCGCCGTAGCAGCAATCCTGATGCGGCACAGCCGTTTCGGGCTGCGTACCTATGCGCTCGGGTCGGATGCCGGGGCCGCGGAACTTGCCGGCATCCCGGTGACGAAACACACGATCCTCGTCTATTGCGCCTCCAGTATCTTCGTCTTCCTGACGGCTGTGATCATGATCAGCCGGGTGCCTGTCGTGACGCCCAATATCGGTGGTACCTCGCTGCTTCTGGACGCGATCGCCGCTGCCGTGCTCGGCGGCACCAGTATCTTCGGCGGACGGGGAACGGTGTGGGGCGCGGTCGTCGGCGCCCTGATCGTCAGCCTGCTGACGACGGCGCTTCGGGTGTTCGGCACGGACCCGTCCAGCCTCGAACTCTACAAGGGGGCAATCATCATGGTCGCTCTCCTGGCCGATTCCGGCATGACCTACGCCAAGGCCCGGCTTGTCGAGGCAGCACGATGAGCGAGCCAGTTCCGGCATTGCCGATCCCGCCTGGGTCCAGCTTTGCGCTGATGACCTCGCCGGATACGGAAAGACACGCGACAGCCGGCGTGCATAAACCCGTCGTCATTCTGCCGCTCGGCGCTGTCGAGCAACATGGCCCCCATCTGCCGCTCGGCGTCGATTGCTGGCTTGCGGAAGCGGTTGCGCTCGCCGCGGCGGAAGGACAGGCCTCCATGCGTGTCGCCGAACCTTTCGCCTATGGCTCGTCCGAGCATCATCGCTCCTTCTCCGGCACCATGAGCCTCAGCCCGCAGACCTTCATCGCCGTTCTCGTCGATCTCTGCACCTGCCTTGCCGAAGACGGCTTCCTGCCGGTCATGCTGAACGGCCATGGCGGAAACCGCGCCGCGATCCAGGTGGCGATCACCACCCTTGGCCAGCGTGGCATCGTCACCGCGGGTTTCTCGTATTTCGATCTCATCGCCGACGTGGCGGCGGAGGCCCTGCCCGATGCCGCTACAGGCACCGGTCACGCTTGCGCGCTTGAAACCTCGTTGATGATGCATGTGCTTGGCGACAGCGTTCGCCGCGATCTCATCCCGCCGGGCGGCACCCCGCCATCCTGGCCGGATCCTCACCTTTACGCCGCGCCGGCCGTCACCGTCTGGCGCCGTTTCGAAGCCATCCGCGGCAACGGCGTCATCGGTACGCCGTCGCAGGCGGGCGCGGAGGCCGGCAGCAGACTTTTCATCGCAGCCGTGGAACGCAGCCGCGCCGCCATTTTGAACATCCAATCCGAATTCGGCCAAAGGAACGCATGATGACAGTCCATTTCAAATCTTCTCTCGAAGGCCCCAACCTGCGCGGCATGGCGATCGTCTCGGAGCCGGAAGCAGCCGCCCGCATCGGCATCAACCGTATCGGCGGCGAGTGGATTGCCGGCAGCTCCGGCAAGTTCCTGAAAATCGACAGTCCGTCGACGGGCGAGCACCTCGGCTATCTCTCACTTTCCACCCGCGCCGATGTCGGCCGCGCGGTGAAAGCCGCCGAAGGCGCACGCGAGGCCATGCGCAAGATGGGAACCTTCGCACGCGCTCAACTGTGCATGCGCATCGCCGACGCGATCGACAGGCGCGCCGAGGAACTCGCGCGCCTGCTCTGCCTGGAACAGGGTAAACCCTTCCACAGCGAGGCAAAGGCCGAAGCATCGGCGGCAGCTCTCGGTTTCCGCAATGCGGCAGAGCAGATGAAGTGGCTGGAGACGGCGGCGTTTCCGCTTGCTGATGCCAACAAGCGCGCCTTCAGCTTCCTGCAGCCGAAGGGTGTCTTTGCCATCATCACACCTTGGAATTTCCCGCTCGCCCTGCCCTGCCTCTATTATCTCGGACCGGCCATCGCAACGGGCAACACCGTCGTCTGGGTGCCGGCGCCGACGACGTCGCTGATTGCCACGGCACTTGTCGAATGCTTCATCGAGGCGGGCCTGCCGGACGGCGCCATCAATCTCGTTCTGGGTGACGGTGCGGAGGTGGGCGACGAGGCGGTCGTTCATCCGGGCACCCATGCCATCGGCTTCACCGGCAGTTCTGTCACAGGCGCGACGATCGCCCGGCGTGGAGCGGGCAAGCCGCTTCTGCTCGAAATGGGCGGCAACGGTCCGACCATCGTGCTGGCCGATGCCGATATCGACATGGCCGCCGCCCAGGTCGGGGCCGGCTGCTTTGCCAATGCCGGGCAGATCTGCACGGCCACCGAACGCGTGCTGGTGCATAAATCCGTCCATGACCGTTTCATAGAAGGTCTCGTGAAAGCGGCCGCGCAGGTGAAAATGGGCGACCCTTTCGATCCCGCGACGACGATGGGTCCGATCAACAATGCGGTGGCCGTCGACAAGGTACTCAGCCACATCGCGGACGCCCGCGCGCGTGGCGCCGAGATCGTCACCGGCGGCAATGTGGCGTCGGGTTTTGCCACCAATCTCTATTTCGAGCCGTCGATCGTCACAGGACTGACCCGGGAAAGCCTGCTCAATGTCGAGGAATCCTTCGGGCCGATCGCACCCGTGCTGATCTTCGAGACCGATGAGGAGGCGATGGAACTTGCGGCGTCCAGCCCCTACGGCCTGTCGGCCGCGGTCTTCACCAGCACCATCAAGAACGCCTTTGCCTTTGCTGAAAGCCTGAAGGTCGGCATCGTCAACATCAACGAGATGAGCTGTTATTGGGAGCCGCATATTCCTGCCGGCGGCGCCGCCGGGACGCAGAGCGGCCTCGGCCGCACCGGGGGTCGGCACACGCTGATGGAAATGTGCGACCTGAAGACGATTACCGTGGATATCACCCGCTGACTCCAAGGCCCGCGCCTTGTGCGCGGGCTTGCCCTCGAGCTGTCAGGTGGACCGGCGCAGGCTGTCGGCCATTTTCTCGCCAATCATGATCGAGGTGAGATTGGTGTTTGCCTGGCAATCGAGCGGCATGATCGACGCATCGATAACCCGCAGTCCTTCCAAACCGTAGACCCGGCATTCCGGATCGACCACGGCCTCGCCGGGCCTTCCCATGCAACAGCCTCCGATCCCATGCTGCGCATCGGAAGACTGCGCCAGCAGGAAATTGTCGACCTCCTCGTCGCTTGCCGTTTCGAGCCATGACAAAGGCAGATCGGAATCCCCCAGCAGGACGCGCTCGGCGATCGCCTGGATCGGCGCCTGCCGGGCAATCTCGCCAAGGTGGCGATAGGCGATACGCATGCGCTGGAGATCCATTGGATCGTCCAGCATGTTCTCTTCCACGAGCGGCTGGTCGAAAGGGTTGGCGGAACGCAGTTGCACGGTGCCGCGGCTCTTGGCCTCCATCAGGATCAGATTGACCATCGCCTCGCCGAACTGGGCGCTGTCGGACTCCACGCCGATGCCGCCATGGTTCATGGCGACGTAGAGAATGTCGTCGCGCTCAGCGCCCGGCACGCCCGAACTCGTCCGCACACAGCAGTTGGTATGCCGCGCGTCGACATCGGTCGCCTTGAATCCCGGCTTCAGCTTCAGTTCGATGCGGCAATAAGGATGGTCGAAGAAACCTTCGCCGACCGGCAGGTCGGCAAGCACCTCGATGTCCTTTCGTTTCAAGAGAGCCGCAGGACCGATGCCCGAGCGCTGCAGGATGACCGGAGAGTGGATGGCGCCGGCCGAGACGATGACCAGCGGCGCCTCGAATTTGCGAACTAGCCCGGCCACGATGGCCAAAACGCCGATCGCTTTCCTGCCATCGAAAAGCACCTTGTCCACCGTCGCCTGCCCGATGATGGTAAGGTTCGGCCGGTAGCGGGCAGCTTCCAGATAGCCGTCATTGACCGACACGCGCTTGCCGGCTCGACTGTTGATGGGATAGGTGCAAGCCCCTTCGGCATCCGGAGCATTGAGATCGTCATGCCAGGGATGGCCGAGAGCCATCGCGCTTTGGCGCATGGCCTTGTCGACGCTGCCCCAGCTTTCGACAGGCGCGCGGTAGATCGGAATCGGGCCGCCGCTGCCGTGAAAATTGGCCGCGATCGGGTCATCCTCCAGGCGGCAGAAGAAGGGCAGCACGTCGGCTCCCGACCAGCCCTTGCATCCGATTTCCTCCCAGCGGTCGAATGCATGGAGCACACCGCGAATGGCAATCTGCCCATTGACGGCCGTCGAACCGCCAAGCCCCTTGCCGCGCCAGTAGACCCGGTGTTCCTGCCGCTTCGTGCGACGAGCCATCAGGTCGGGATACATGTATTGTTGCTGAAAATGGTCGGGAAGAAGCAGGTTGAAGGGATTTGGGCTCGCCATCTCGGCAGGTTGCTCGCCGCTCCGGTAGTCCGGCCCCGCTTCCAGCAAAAGCACGTTCGTGGCAGCATCTTCGGTTAGCCGGGCAGCAAGAACAGCTCCGGCTGCGCCGGCTCCGATAACGATGACATCAAAGGGCATGCCGCACTCCCTACATCCGATCAATGCACGGCTGACTCGACCGCGACATCATGTTGATTTCATTTGCGCACGATCATCTGCTGGCATTCAGGCTCAGCGCTGTACGCCGGAACCAACCACCTTAGCCGCGCTGCACGACTGCAAGATCATCATGATTTGTTTTATATGTAAATATGATTTCGTATATGAACTCCCATCTACTCCATATGGCGCGACGAACCCCGGTGCTCTCCGTCACTGCCGGCGATTCTCACACCGTCATCGTCCATTGCCTTTTGAAGCGATCGGCTCTCGACAAAAGCGGTATTTGGCGTGCTGCCCCTTCCGAGTCGCGCCCAGGGAACAACTGCTTCCATGGAAAGTTAGTCCATGGCTACACCGCCGGTGAGCTTTCATGACAATCCAAGGGAGACAAATCATGGCGACTGCAAAAAGAGCGACGACAAAAGGACTGGAGGCTTTGTTCCTCGATGGGCTGAAGGACATTTACTACGCTGAAAAGAAAATACTCAAAGCCTTGCCGAAGATGGCAAAGGGCGCCGAATCCGAGGAGGTGGCCGCGGCCTTTGAGAAACATCGCATGGAAACCGAAGGCCAGGTCGATCGGCTCGAGCAAGTGTTCGAACTTATGGACAAACCGGCCCGCGGCAAGACCTGTCCGGCGATCGACGGCATTCTTGAGGAAGGGTCGGAAATTCTCGACGAATACAAGGGTGACCCGGCGCTGGATGCAGGACTGGTCGGCGCGGCACAGGCCGTCGAGCACTATGAAATCGCGCGTTATGGCACGTTGGTCGCGTGGGCTGAACAGCTTGGCAAGAGCGACGTGGTCAAGCTCCTCAACGAGACATTGAAAGAGGAGGTCGCGACGGACGAAGCGCTTTCCGGGCTGGGCGAAGGCGGTGTCAATGAGCGCGCCCTGCAGCAAGCTGCCTGACTGGGCGTCGTCGCGCCGGCGCCAGGCCGCCGGGCGACTT
>NZ_RZOL01000139.1:0-14455 GCF_004022985.1 Mesorhizobium sp. M7A.F.Ca.ET.027.02.1.1
GTCGGCACCGCTGGAGTGCAGCGGCTGCGGCGGCGCTGGTCAGGTCTTCGAATGCCCCCGCTGGACGAGTTCCAACGGCCATTGCTGCCCCGCCGGCACGCACCGGCGCGGCTGCCCCGGCCTCAGCGCGGCATGCTCCGAATGTGACGGCGACCACGCTGCCGCCGCCGACCCCATGCGGCCCTCGGCCTGATACACGCCTATCGCAGCCCAGGCCGTGTCGTCTGGTGGAACCGGCGGCGCCAATCTGTGTTATGTCGTGTTGATCGCGGGCGCCGAAGGCTGCGCGTCCCCGACAACAGAAAGCGAGGCCTGAGATGGCTGACGACAAGTCGAAGACGAAACAGGACCGCAAGCAGGTCTCGAGTGAAGAGCCCTACGAGGTTGCCGCCTTTGCCCGCAAATACGGCATCCCGCCAAGCGAGGCACAGACCATCATCAAGCGCTACGGCCCCTCGCGCAAGAAGCTCGACGCCCATATGGCGGCCCGCGGCTAGCCGAAACCATTTCGCCTGGGCGGCGTTAAAGATGCTGCGGGCCGTGTCAACCGGGCCTGGTGGTACGGTGAACAGGATGTCTTTTTCCCGGTTTCTCATCCTGGCCAACGAAACGGCAGACGAGCATCTGTCCCACCCGGCCCGCAGCGCCACGTATTGAGGGAGGTCGCCATGTCCGACACCATACGCAGGACCGGGAGTTGCCTGTGCGGCGGCGTGCAGTTCGAGGTTCACGGCGCGCCGCTGCGCTTCGGCCTGTGCCATTGCAAGGACTGCCGCAAGGCCGGCGGTTCGGTCTACTCGGCCTTTGCCATCTGGCCGCGCGAAGCCTTCGAGACCACCGGCCTCGTCAGCTCCTATGGCACGCGGAGCTTTTGCCCGACATGCGGCGGCCGCGTCGCCTGGGTCGACGACAACGAGGCCGAGGTGGCGATCGGCAGCCTCGACATCGCGCCGACCGATCTCGTGCCCGAATATGAATTGTGGACCTCCAGGCGCGAGACCTGGCTGCACGCTCTGCCCGGCACCGAACAGTTCGAGCATGACCGCCCAGCGCAGCACAACGCCGAAGCGCCGACGCCGAGATCGCTGTCGGACATCGACGCTGAGATTTGATCTCTTGGCAAGGGAACCCTGTCCTGCCGGCGACGTTACCGAGCGCTCTCACGCATGTCGCCAGCGACACTTGCGGCAATCATGGAGACGACCGTTGAACGACAAGATGTTTCCCCGCCCCATCAGGCTGAAATTCGCGCCTGAGCGCGAGCGCATCATCCGCAGCGCCTGGGAAGGGCTGGAATGCCTCGCCGACTGGCCGGCTGGCCAGGGACGGCGCTACCGGGCGGCGTTGCGCAGTTGCCGCGATGCGCTGGATGGCTGGACGCCGGCGGAAAAAGCGATGCGGGCGATGATCGACGCCGCGCGCGAAGCAAAACTCCTCCAGTAGATGGAAAACAGGACATGTCCGAGCTCATTTTGCCCACACCGATGCGGATCAAGCCGCATGGGTCGGACACGATCCGCGATGTCGCAACGCTCAAGGATGCCAGCGAAATCCTGATCGACTGGCCGCAGGCCAAACGCGGCCCGTTCTACCAGGCGGCGCGCGAGAAGGTCGAAGCAGCCCTGGATAACAATGCAGGTGCTGCCGAGGCACAGGAAGCGTTCGCAGCGCTCTGCAGCCACTCCGGCGTCTTGGTGCGATAGCGGTTTCAATGAAAAGAAGCAGGCGGGACATCGTGCCTCGCCTGCTTCACGCAAATCGTCCTGATCACCCGCAATACTCGATCCGATTATTCCGCCGGAAGCTCGCCCTGTACGATCGGGTGTGAGGTTTCGAAGCCAAAACTCTTCGGCGCCAGCAGAATCAAGGCAATCACGATGGCAATCGAGGCAAGCAACGTGGCTGTGGTCGCAATATCTCTCACGATAATCTCTCCGAATTCCAAGTCGTGAGAGAAACGCCCCCAAGATAACGAGGTTCCATTAGCTTGCGCGATAATACCAGCGAGCGGAGGTTATTGCTTCGGCGGCTGGGGCGGCACTTCACCCGGCTTGATCACCGGCGTCTTGCCTTCGTTCGGCGCCGGCGCCGCCATGCCCTGGTCGCCCGTCGGGGGCGGTTTCAGCACGCCGCCGCAGTCGTTGAGCTTCGCGGTCAAATTGCCGTCATCGGCCTGCTGTTCAGGCTGCTGTTTTGCCCCTTGCTCGGTCTGAGCCCTGCATTTGTCGGCCTGCGGCGCCTGGCTGTCGTTCTGCTGCTGGGCCGCGGCCGGCATTGCCAGCGCCAGCATGAGGCCTAGTGGCATGATGGCAAGAATTCTCATCACTGCCTCCTTCTTTCTTCACGGTCGCCCGCGGCGACCTTCCTTTCAAAGGGACAACGCCTGTCGATGAAAAAGGTTGGCCGCCTCGCCCTGCGGTATTGCAACCAAACCCGTTTGCCGGCCGTTGCGGGTGCCGGAGGCGATCATGTTCGAAGGTTTTCAAGGCGCGGAAATCGACACCGGCGATGCCGGCATATTCTGCCTGCGCGCCGGGGGCGGGCCGCCGCTGCTGCTGCTGCACGGCTTTCCGCAGACGCATCTGATGTGGCGCGACATCGCCCCCGCTCTGGCCAGCCGGTTCAGCGTCGTCTGCGCCGACCTACGCGGCTATGGCCGCAGTTCCTGTCCGGCATCCACTCCCGACCACGCCCCCTATGCCAAGCGCACCATGGCCGCCGATATGATGAGGCTGATGGAGAAGCTGGGTTTCAGCAGATTCATGGTCGCCGGCCATGATCGCGGCGGGCGTGTCGCCTACCGCATGGCGCTCGATCATCGGGGCAGCATCGACAAGCTCGCCGTTCTCGACATCGTGCCGACCGCCGATGCCTGGGACCGGGCCGACGCCAGGCTGGCGCTGGGTTATTGGCCATGGTCGCTGCTGGCGCAGCCCGAGCCGTTGCCGGAAAAGATCCTGTCCGGCGCCGCCGAGGCGGTCGTCGACAATGCGCTCAACGGCTGGGGCTCGCCGCCATCGGCGTTTCCAGCCGAAGTGCGTCGGGCCTATGTCGAGGCCTTGCGCGCGCCTGCCCACGCCCATGCCATCTGCGAGGAATATCGGGCGGCAGCCACGCTCGACCGCGAGCACGATCATGCCGACAAGGCAGCCGGCCGGCGCATCCGCTGCCCGCTGCTGGCGCTATGGAGCGGTCAGGGCGCGTTGGCGCAATGGTATGCCGGCGAAGGCGGGCCGCTGGCGCTGTGGCAGGGCTGGGCCGACGATGTGCGTGGCCAGGCGATGCCAGGTGGACACTTCTTTCCCGAGGAGAATCCGGCGCGGACGGCCGATCTGCTGGCCGGCTTCTTCGGTGAAACCAGTCACGGCATCTCTCGGCGAACGGGATTACCTTCGCCCTCCCTTTGATCGGGCCGAGGCCCCCTCCTTTTCCGCCTTTGCCTGACTGCCTTCATCACCGGCGGCAAGGCCGGGTCCGCTTTCGAACCGGCGCAGAAAGCCGGCAACGACCAGCACGATCAGCGTGCCGAACCCGGCCACTTGCCAAAGACCCAGTCCGCAGGCGACGCCGATCGCGCCCGCCAGCCACATGCCGGCGCCGGTCGTCAGCCCATGCACCTCGCCGCGCGAAAACATGATCGAGCCGGCGGCGAGGAAAGCGACGCCGGCGGTCACCGCCTCGACCACCCGGATCGGATCGACCTTGACCGATTCCCCGGCGAACATCGGCGCGTGCACGATCTCGACCGTCAGGATGCCGAAGGTGGCGGCGGCGACGCAGACGAGAATATGCGTGCGAAGTCCGGCCGGGCGGTTGCGCCATTCGCGTTCGAAACCGATGACCGCGCCATAGAGGGTGGCCAGCAACAGCCGCGCCGCGATGACCGGAAACGAGGTGTAGGTGGAATGGCCGAATTCCTCGACGAGCTGTTCCATGATGTCCCCTCCAAAAGCTTGACGCCACAACGCGGCCACCGGGTCGCGGTTCCTGAATCCACGGCCAGGTGCGGCAAGGATGCGGCCGCTTTTGAATACGCATCTGCCAAAGGGAGGTTGATGGAACCAACCCTCAAGGGCTCAGGAAGGCTCGGTTTCGGGCAGGTCGGCGCCGAGCTGCGGAACGATGATCGAGTCCAGGGGCGCCGTCAGGGACCATTTGAGATGGCCCGGGCTGCGATCCAGCACCGCCAAGCCGTTCAGCGATTGCGGCGCGACCCGTTGCAGGACGACGGTGCCGAAACCCTTGCGCGTGCTTTCGTCCCGCCGCTCTCCCTCGCGCACCGGCATCGTCTCGTCCCAGACCAGATGAATTTCCCGCTTGTCCGAAACGCCTTCGACGATCCGCCAGGTGATCTCGAGCCGCCCGGCCTCGCTCGCCAGCGCGCCATATTTTGATGAGTTGGTGCCGAGTTCATGAAATGCCATGCCGAGATTCTGCACGGCGTTCGGCTGCAGGGTCAAAAGCGGCCCGGAGAGCGATACCCGCGCCTCGTGGCCGAACGGCTTGAGCTGCTCCTGGGCGAGGTCGAAGAGGCTGGCGCCGGCCCATTCCGAGTTCACCAGCAGATCGTGCGACCGCGACAGCGCCATGATGCGGGAGCGGATCAACTCCTCGAATTCACGCGGATCGGTCGAGCGTTTGCTGGTCTCCCTGATCATCGAGAGGATCACCGCGAACTGGTTCTTGACGCGATGGTTCACCTCGCGGAGCAAAAGCCTGATCCGGCGCTCGCTCTCCTTGCTGGCGGTGATGTCGCGGGCGATCTTCGAGGCGCCGATGATCTCGCCGGACACGTTCCTGATCGGCGAAATGGTCAGCGACACGGCGATGAGGCCGCCATCCTTGCGCCGGCGGATCGTCTCGTAGCTGGCCAGCAGCTCGCCCCTGCGAACCCGGCTGATGATGTCGGTCTCTTCATCCTTGAGATGATCGGGGATGAGCATGAGCACGGAGCGGCCGACGGCCTCTTCGGCGGTGTAGCCGAACATGCGTTGCGCCGCCGCGTTCCAACTGGTGATGATGCTGTTCAGATCCTTGCTGACGATGGCGTCGAAGGACGAATCGACAATCGCTGCCAACCGCGCATCGGCGGTGATGGCGATCAAGGCATCACGGCCCGCCAAATCTATCACGGTCGACCCCTTCTCCCTCTGCGCGGATTGCGCGCATGGCCACCAATGCGCCGCGGTGCATTTTGGTTGCAATCGCCTCCAACATTCCTCCCAGGAACAGTCCGGGCAGTTCATGTCCGGAACCTTGCGCGCCTGCGCGAGTTGCACCCGACACCCCCCGTGGACGGCTCAATAAGGAGGCACACAATGAGCGACGGCAACAGCGATCTCGACCGGGTCTGGAAACTGATGGACAGGATCGGCTTCTGTATGCTCGCCACTCGCGAAGGCGATGACATCCGCTCGCGACCGATGGCGGCGCATGTGGTGCGCGACGAAAACGCCGTCTACTTCCTCACCGATGTCGACAGTCACAAGGATGACGAGATCGAAGCCGAGCCCAATGTCGGTCTCGCCTTCGCCATTCAGGCGGCCAGAAATATGTTTCCGTCAGCGGTCTGGCGGCGGTTTCGAACGACCGCGCCAAGATCAGGGAGTTGTGGTCGACCCCGGCCAAGGCCTGGTGGGACAGTGCCGATGATCCTTCGATCCGCGTGCTTAAGGTGACGCCGAAAGACGCCCAGTATTGGGACAGCCCCGGCACCGTGGTCAGCTATGTGAAGATGCTGGCCGCAACGGTCAGCGACAGCCGCCCGGAAATCGGTGACACCGGTAAGGTCAGGATGTAGCCGGACGGCGTTGAAAATCACGACATCAGTCAGATGTACGAATGCCGGCGGGTCGCATTTGACATATTGCTGGCGGCATACCGGCGCGGATCAGTCTGGCTTGGGAGGGTCAGGGGCATTCGGCACTGGATCGGCGTCAGTATCCCTTTGCGGACAGTCCTCATAGCTGTGGTCGCGCCCGCCGCAGAAAGAACAGCACATGGCCTCGCGATCCCCGTTTCCGGGCCGCCATTGCGGGGTTTCGTAGGGCTTCCTGCCATCCATCCCCAGCAATGCACGACGGACCATTTGGTTGCGCCGCCACAGACGGCCAGCCGGCGGTAGCGGAACCACCCGCCGGGATGCGAGTTTCGGCCGATATATCCATTCGAGGGAACAGCCATGCCAATGCGCCGAATTGCCTTGATGACGGCAGCGATCCTGCTGGCGGCGGCCGGCCTCGCCGAAGCCAGGCCCGACACCCGCACGATGAGTTGCGACCAACTCCGGCAACTGCTCCAAAGCCGCCATGCCGTGGTGCTGACCACCGGCCCCAACACCTATGACCGCTATGTCAGGCAGTTCGGCAATGAATGCGACTGGCCGGAGGTGCCGATGTCGGCCTATGTCCCGACCCGTGACGGCAGCTGCCCGGTCTACCGCTGCGAGGAACCCGTCACCAACTTTCCGGACTGACACCGCGCTTCCAATCGGCTTTGCCGCCGCAGTGCGTTGATCCCGGCGCGCGAACCGGCTAGGGGTGGGGCGCAACGTGCATTTTCCCGCTTCGTCTAATGGTAGGACAGCGCCCTTTGAAGGCGTGAATCGAGGTTCGAGCCCTTGAGCGGGAACCAGCAACCAAGCGTTCGGCTGCTCAAAAGCTGCGCGCAGGGCTGGCCAGCCGGCATCAGCGTATTAGCGAACGCTTGTATTTCGCCCCAAGCAGGATCATCATCCGGACCGTCAGTGGCTTCAAGGGGTGCAGCGCCATGGAACTGAGTTGCTTTGACGGGGGCGTCCTTGCATCGACGATGTCCCTGAACGTCACGGCGGTTTTCATAATATTGACCGCATTTGCCGCATTTCGGCTGGTTGCAATGTCAGGCGAAGGTTCTGTCGACCAACTCCAGACCGCGTAGCCCGCAGGGGACCTCCGGTTCAGGAGAAGGCATATGGCCGCGAGAAAAGTGATAGCCGTCAAGGATTGGTCTTGCGGCATGAGCGACGAGCTCGGCCGCGTCGTCCTGACCATCAACCCGACCGAGGGTGAGCCCATCCTGGTTTTGATGACAATCTTCCAGGCGGCAAGGATGGCCGGGGAATTGCGGGCTCCGAAACTCGTCTCCATGCCTCGGTGACGCCACGCCCCTGGGCAAATCGGATCAAGCTCGCCGGGGCAGCCCCAACGCCCTCCCCAGCGAGCTGTTGCTCCGTTACGATGAACGATGGAGCAATTACTGCTTTACGAATCCGGGCGCCATTAAGTTGCATCCGGCCTCCTGAAACCATTTCGCGGACACCGCGTTGACCACCGGGCCGACACAGGAGACATCTCATGACCGTCAACTGCCGCATATCGATCGACAACCGGCCGGAGGCCACGGACGCCATTTTTCAGGCGGTTCCACGGATCGGCGAAAGTGTCGCGCTGTCGATCGACGGAACCACGCAGGATCTGCGGGTATCGCGCGTCGTGCACGTCACCAATGGCAGCCTGGAAGGTGCCGCGATCGTCGTCGAAGTGACGACCAACATCCTCTGAACCGAGAGTCTCGTCCCGGTACGCCAGCCGGCGCCGCGTCGCGGCAACTGCCGACCGGCCTGCGGGGCCAGGGCGGCTCACGCGTGGTGAACCGCCCTACTCCTTGCCGCCGTCGGAAATGCCGTTGCCGCCGGCGGTTGGCAAGATGCCGAAGTCTTGCGACTTCGTCCCTTGCTCCGCCGTCAGGAAGCCATCCGAGGCAAGACCGCGCCGCAGCAATTCCCTCACGGCGGCCGAACGGCTCGGCATGCGCTTGTCAAAGCGCCAGTTTTCCAGCGCCGCCAGTTCGTCTGACGTCAGCATGATCTGCAACCGTTCCGGGCGTTCCAGTTCAGTCATCGCGCTTCCCTCGCTCCGCACCATGAATACGTAGAATGAGTATTCAACTTACTCAACTCATAGTTAGGAAACCGCTCCTAGCGCGTCAAGACCTCGCGATGGGTGAACCGCTTGTCATGCTCATGAAGAGCGTGATGCGTATTCGGCGTAACACACACAGTTGCACAACTATGCTAACTATTTGATTTGTTTGGGTATAATTTAATTAGTGACTTGCCAAGCCCAAGCCCCTGCCGCATTGTGCAACCTGAACAGAAAACCATTCCCTTTGGGAGGTTTCGATGCGGTATGATTACTCGGCGCGACTGCGCGATGACGTCCGTTCAGCAGTCCAGGTCGCCTTCAGGAAGACCGGCATCGTCAGCATCACGGCGGTGGCGGAGCATGTAAGGGTCAGGAATCTGGCCGAAAACGTCGCCCTCGAGGACGTCGAATACCTTGTCTTCCAGGCAGCCCAGCTGATTGGCGCGGCAATTGAATTCGACGGGCTCACCAATTTCGACGGCGTAGCTGGTCTGTTCGTGGATGGCCTCGGTGGCGACGATGGTGAGCGCGTCAACGCCCAACTCGACAGACCTGGTGAGGCCACCCTGCAGTAGGGCGGTTCAGGCTGAACGCGCATTTGTCCCGTGCCAGCCAGAGCGGCCTCCTCAAAAGGCCGCCCTGCTGTTTCCGTACCTTGGTGATGACCAGAGCAGTTCCTCAGGCGGAGCCGGCGATTTGTGAGGCGAAGTCGCGATAGGGACGCAGCGGGCGGCCCAGAAGCGTGGTCAGGCGCTCGACGTCGCCGGCCTCGGGCATCATGCCGTCGGTCAGGAACCGTTCGCCCATCAAGCGCATGTCGTACGCCATCCAGGCAGGCAGGAACTGCTTGAGATTCTGCTCGAAATCTTCGGTGTTGTCGCCGCCGTAGCTGATCGGGCGGGCAAGCACGTCGGACCAGATAGCGGCGATATCCGGTCAGTGTCTGCGGACCGACGAGGTTGATCCGCTCGAGCGCAAGCGGCTCCGCGGACCGTTCGCGGCGCAGCAGCTCGAGAGCGGCGATCTCGGCGATATCACGCACGTCGACCATGGCGAGCCCCTTGGCGCCGACCGGCATTGTGTAGGTGCCGTAGCCGGTGATGACGTCTTCGATCATCAGGTCGTTCTGGATGAAATAGGCCGGGCGCAGGATCGTGGCCTGGAAGCCCATCTGCTCGATCATTCGCTCGACGCCGAATTTGCCGGCGAAATGCGGCACGTTCACATAGACGTCCGCATGGATCACCGAGAGATAGACGATCCGCTCGATGCCCGCCGATCGGGCGACGTTCAGCGCGACCAAAGCCTGGGTGAATTCGTCCGGCACCACGGCGTTCAAGAGGAACAGGGTGGAAACACCGGACATGGCTTTGCGCAGTGAATCGACATCGAGAAAGTCGCCTTGCGCGACCGATACGCCTGCCGGAAAGCTGGCTTTCGACGGATCGCGGACGAGAGCACGGACGTCGGCGCCGCGCTTGACGAGGTGTTCGACGACTTGGCGGCCAACATTGCCTGTGGCGCCGGTAACGAGAATGGTCATGGAATTTCTCCTGTTGGGTTGCTTGACAGGCCCAATATGTGTGGCTCACAAACAGTCAAACAGGCCGAAATTTTAGACGCGCCGTCTCACTGGTGGAACACTCATGGATCTTCTGGCCCTCACCGATTTCAACCTCGTTGCCCGCCATGGCGGTTTCGGCAAAGCGGCAAGGGCCACCGGCCGGCCCAAGGCAACCTTGTCGCGGCGGGTTGGATACTTGGAGAGCAGCCTTGACCTGCGCCTGTTTGAACGGGGCGCGCGCAACCTGAAGCTGACCGAAGAAGGACGGGCGCTCTTCGAGCGGACGGGAGTATTGCTTGCCGAACTGGACGAGACGGCTGCGGAGATCGCCTCGGGCGGTCGCAAACCCAAGGGCAGATTGCGTATCAGCGCGCCCCTGCTTTTTTCTCAGACCGCGATGGGGAGGATCGCTGCGGGATTTACCCTCAAATTTCCGGAGGTGAGGCTGGAGGTCACGACGGAGGACCGGGCTGTGGACATGATCGAGGAAGGCTACGACCTGGTGATCCGGGTCAACCCGGATCCCGATGAAAGCCTGGTCGGACGGGCGTTTCTCCGCGACCGGCTGGTCGTCGTGGCGAGCCTTCACCTTCCTCGCACCGGTGGTCCGGCCCCTGGCGTTGCGCGCGGGACAGGCGAACGGCAAACATGGCACGTGAAGACAGAGGCTGGCCGGTCGACGATAAAAATCGAGCCGGTCCTCGCTTTGGGAACGCTCATTATGGTGCGCGATGCGGTGCGAGCGGGGGTCGGGGCAGCACGTCTTCCCATTTCGTTGGTGGCCCACGATTTGGCTGACGGCACACTGGTGAATTGGGGAGACATTGACGGCCCGGAGATCGCTCTTTGGACGCTCTACCCGTCTCGGCGGCTGCTCAGCCCGCGCGTGTCGGCTTTCCTGGACTTTCTGAAACAGGCCTTCCCGAACGGGACGCCGGACGAACTGGCCGCCTATATCGGCAGGTGATGCCGAACCCGCTTTCAGCGCACTGGGACCCTGGCAGCGTCACGTCACCTGCCAGCCTGCTTGGCAGAACATGCCGCAACCTCCGATCCACTCGTCGACAGAACCCGGCAAACAGGCCGATCGCACCGGCAGGCGCCGTTTCGCGAACGATTGTTTTCGGTGTGGAACAAACTGGGTGCATGGAGGTTTTGGCCTCGCCGCACTCGGGAGGACGTGGTGAAGGCTCTGCGCAGTCTCCTTGCCGAACTGTCATCCAACTGGCTCAGGCGCCGCAAGGCGCAAGCGTCCAACACCGCTGGGAATGCCAAAGCCACGCCCAGCGTTGCGCCGCAGGCGTCAAACCAGCGTGCCGCTCATAGGCCCAAGCCTCCGTCCACCCGCGATGTCGCCTCCAACATGTGAGCGAGCTGCAAAGGCCATGATGATGCTGAATCGCCTGACTACAGATCCACTTCTCCGCCTTTTCATCGGTATAATTGCCGGCACATTGGCTGGAGGCGGTGTCGGCGAAGTGGTCGGCAACCATATCATGGCCGATCCCCTTGTCGGCGCATCCGTGGGCGCTTTTGTCGGCGCCGCGATTGCCGGAGTGATCCTGGCCGTCGAAGAATAGCGCCGCCGCATGGTGAGCAGCCATGGGGCGGCCGCGTCGTCTTCAAACCATCGACATGCGGCCGAACACCCTGTGGGAATTGAGCGATCGGCTGCTATAATTCCTGGACCCTTCCCGGAGAACGCCTGCCATGACCCTGAAAACACGCAAGCTCGGCAGCCAGGGGCTGCAGGTCTCGGCCATCGGCCTCGGCTGCATGGGCATGAGCCAGTCCTACGGCCCGGCCGACGAGGCCGAATCCATCGCCACGCTGCACCGTGCCATCGAACTCGGCTGCACCTTCCTCGACGCCGCGGAGGTCTATGGTCCCTACGCCAACGAAGCCTTGCTCGGTCGGGCGTTAAAGGGCAAGCGCGACCAGGTGACGATCGCCACGAAATTCGGCTTCCGTATCGAAAACGGCAAGCAGGTCGGAACCGACAGCCGGCCCGAGCATATTCGTGAGGTCGTGGAAGCCTCGCTCGGCCGCCTCGGAACCGACCATATCGACCTGCTCTACCAGCACCGCGTCGACCCGGCGGTGCCGATGGAGGATGTCGCGGGCGCCGTCGGCGAACTCGTCGCGCAAGGCAAGGTGCGCTTCTTCGGCCTGTCGGAGGCCGGCGCGGCCAACATCCGCCGGGCGCATGCTGCGCACCCGGTGTCAGCGGTGCAGAGCGAGTATTCGCTGTGGGAGCGCAATCTGGAGCCGGAGATCATCCCGCTGCTTGGCGAACTCGGCATCGGCCTGGTGCCGTTCTCGCCGCTCGGCCGAGGTTTTCTCACCGGCCAGGTCAAGCGCGCGGAAGACTATCCCGACGGCGATTATCGCCGCAACGACCCGCGCTACCAAGGCGAAAACTACGACGCCAATGTCGAGGCGGCCGCCAAGGTGAGCGACATCGCAGCAGCCAAAGGCATCAAGCCCGGCCAGATCGCGCTGGCCTGGCTGCTGGCGAAGGGCGACGGCTTTGGCATCGACATCGTGCCGATCCCCGGCACCAAGCGCACAAAATACCTGGGAGAGAACGTCGCCGCCGCCGCGATCAAACTCGATGCCGCCGAGATGGCCGCGCTCGACGAAGCGCTCGCGCCGGGGAAAATCTCCGGCCCGCGCTACACCGAGCGGGGCATGGCGATGGTCGACCGGTAGGGGGCGCCGCCCGTCTCGCTCTGAGGGCAATGCTCTCGCTCAACTCTTCGGCGGCAGCTGATGTCAAATCGGCTGTCGGCTCGGCTTTATCAGCCAATGTTTCAGCTGGCCGGTGGAGCGTTGATCGCAAATTGCGCAGCGAAAGCCCTGATGTAAGCAGGCCGAGCTTCACCGCGCGCTACATATGCAGCAAGGTTTTGATATTCGTCCAAAATGCCCGACATTCTTAGTCGCAGCAGCACCGATACCATCAACAGATCGCCCGCGCTGAATGCATCGTCGAGCCACTCGGCGGCGTCCAGACGAGCCGAGAGCCTGTCGAGACAGGCGCGAACACGATCCTTCACCAATGGCAAACGCTCCTCGCTCCAGGGCTTGTCAGCTTCGAATATCTTTGCCGTCGTTAATTCGAGGATCGGCGGCTCGACTGTGTTAAGTGCGGCAAACATCCACGTGATCGCACGCGCGCGGGCATCGCGATCGCCGGGCAGCAGGCCCGCGTGCTGCTCGGCAAGGTGAAGGATGATCGAGCCGGTCTCGAACAGTGAGAGAGAACCCTCCTCGTAGGTGGGGATCTGGCCGAAGGGATGGAGGGCCAGATGGTCCGGCGCCTTCATCTGCGCGAAGGATACAAACCGAACCTCATAAGGCAGCCCTACCTCTTCGAGCGCCCAGCGAACGCGCGTATCGCGCGCCAGTCCCTTGCCGCGATCGGGCGATCGCTCAAATGCCGTGATGGTGATTGTCATCGCATCGTTCCTGATTGGGCGAATTCTTCGGCTCCCTATCGTGAAGACGAATGGGCCTCCCGGAAATCGACATCGGTTTGAACTATTTTCCGCAGTTCGTGCCTGGCTTGTCGACCCCGACATTGCCGAAGAAGGCAAAGGCAGGGCCTAATCCGCCGCTGCCGCCGTGACCTTCTTGGACGCGGCCCGCTGTCGCCGCATGCGCCGTTTGGCGACGAGCTTGAGAGCGACCGGCGGCTCGTTTGAGAGCGCGCCCAGCACGGCGTCGACCATGCCATGCGCCACGAAATCCGCGTTCAAGTCACGGGCCAGTTTGTCGGCCGTCTCCTTGTCCTCAGCAGCGGCCTCCGACCAGAACACGATTCCCACCCGAAGTGCGGCCTTGGCGCGCTTCAGCCGGCGAACCAGGAAGCCGGCGTGCTTGACGGAATCCCGGTTCAGGAATCCGACCACGACGGTGTCGACGGTTTCGAGCTCAAGGCGGCGAATGCTGGCGGGCTCCATATCGGCAAAGCCGGCTTTCGATACCGTCGCGCCCTGCACCTCCAGCACCTGCGCCAGCATAGCGGCGGCGGCGTCGTCGAGCTCGCCACGCCCGCCGGCGCAAAGCACGGAGATATCCGTGCCATCGGGCAGTTCGGTCTCGTCCTCCCCGCTTGGATCGCCATCGTCGCTCGCCTCTGCGGCCACGTGCGACTCCTCCTCGCCTGCCTCCTCCTGCGCGCTGTCGTCGAGATTGGCGACCAGCATCAGGGCACTGGCCGCCACCTGCCGCCTTTGCAAATCGCCCATGACGCCGCGCACACGGTCTTGTTCGCCCAGCAAAAGCGCCGGAATGGCAACCTTGTCGTAGAATTCGACCAGATATTTCTCCTCCAGCATCTCCTCGGCATGGTCGGTGGCTTCTTCCGGATCGCCGGCCAGCAGCCGCTGGTACAGGCGCGCATGGGGTTCGAGCACGGGCTCGTTGCCGAACAGCACGTCGAGGAATTCAAACTGCGGCACGTGTCTGCCCAGCACCACCAGGCAGACGGTGAGCGGTGTCGACAGGATCAGCCCGAGCGGCCCCCAGAGCCACGTCCAGAAAATCGCCGCGACGATGATCGCCAGCGGCGACAGTCCTGTCCGCGAACCGTAGAGCCAGGGTTCGATGATATTGCCGGTGATCAGCTCCATCACCACGAACAGGCCGGCGGTCCACAGCACGAGCGACCAGCCCGGCGCAACGGCCAGCGCCAGGAACAGCGGCAAAAGCATGCCTATGATCGGGCCGATATAGGGAACGAAACGCAGCGCCAGCGCCAGCAGCCCCCACAGCAGCGCATTGGGAATACCGAGGGCCCAGAGCCCGATCGCGATCGGTACGGCGTAGACGATGTTGACGACCAATTGCATCAAGAGATAGCGGCCCACCCGCTTGGCGGCATCCTGAAGCGCCTCGGTGGTGCGGTGGAGGTCGCCGTAGCCGACAAGCCGGATGAAGCGGTCGCGCAGATCCTCCCGCTCGAGCAGCATGAAGATGACGA